>JAKALW010000138.1 GCA_021823945.1 Microcaldota archaeon | reverse complement strand
CTACGGCGCCATCAGTGTCAGCGCGCACTCCAGGGTCCCGGCCAAGCACAATTGCCACGCGATTATTGCAAGCCATCGAATATTGCCTCGTATTTTGAAAACACGCTGCCCCATGACATGGTCGACAAGGCGTATTCTCTGGCGTTTTTGGAAAGCTCATTGCGCCTTTCAAGCGATGCAGCCATGTATCCCGCGAACTCGCCAGTGTCATGCCCGGACACGAAGCCAGTCTTGCCGTGCAGGATTATTTCAGATACCCCTCCAGAGTTGAAAGATACCGAAGGGACGCCGCATGACGCTGCCTCGCAAAAGCTCCTTCCCATGGTCTCTGTGTGGACATAATAGCCCGAACCTGTGTTTTCAATGGAATAGACGGGCGTCTGGACGTAAACGTCGGACGCCATGAAATGCAGGTGGATTTGGGACGGCGGGACAGGGGGGATGAATATGACAACTGCGTTTGCTGGCAGCGCCTTTGCCTTTTCCTGCAGCTTTTCCAGCTCTATGCCGGAGCCCGCGATTACAAGAAATGCCTTTTTGCCGAATTCCGATGCGAAAATGCCAAATGCCTCGATAGTGCTTGATACGCTCTTGAATGGCACAAGCCTGACTGCGCTGAAAAATATCGGGGAATCCATGGGCAGGCCGAGGCTTGCGCGAAGCCAGTCTTTCGACTGCGTGCCGCCAGGTGGGTTAAACCTCGCCGTATCGACACCGCCGGAAACAACGCGCATTTTTCCCGGGAACATTCCGAGGGCTTCGAATCTGGCCATGGAGTAATTGCTGTTGACAATCAAGGCGTCCGAATGGGCGTTTATCTGCTCCACTGCATAGCGCTGGCGCTCGAAAACATTGCCGCCTTTGCCAAAGATGTTGGACTGCATTATGTCATTGCCGCCCGAACGCATGAGTATGCGCGCTGAGGGGTATTGTTTTTTTATCCCCTCGAAGCAGCGCACCCAGTACATGCTATTGAAAAACAGGATTGAACCCAGTTCGAGATAATTTCTGACCGGCAGCATGAGCTGTTCGGGTTTATGTATGGATTCAGAAAATATTTGGGAGACGCGGGGGTGCCCAAGGAAAGGTTGGACAGACTGTGCGCCTTCCAGGCTCGCTCCCGCAGACGGGAACATGACAAGCGACCTTGCAAGGCGCCCGTTTGCAGCAAAATGCCTGAAAAACTCTGCAGCATGGCTTTCCATCCCGCCAAAATACGGCGGCGAGAAGTCAGAAACCTGGATTATTCTGGATTTTTTAGTGGCAGTGCAGGCAATGGGCTTTTCCAGAAGCGACGCTGGTTTTTTGATGGACATCACGATAAATAACCCATATATATATATATAGTTATTCTTAGCGGTTCAATGTGGGCTTGAGCGCCACAGGGCAGGCATTCCACGAACCGGCAGTAGTATTGCACAGGGGCGGCATACTGCACATTAGTATGGTTTATAATGGTTATGTGTGTAATTAATCCATGAGCGGCATTACCATGAACCCAAACACCATACCAGCCATTGGAAAGAGTTCCAAGGCAGTAAAAGTCCTGGATTTGGCGAGCTGGGGCGCTGCCGCAAAGGGTTATTTCCAGTCCAGGGAACCGCAATATAACAATGTTGACGTAAAATCCATTGCCAGGCTTGAAAAAGGAGAGAAATTCGGCAAGGAAAAGGAAACCTCGCGCAGCATCTCAATCCAAAAAAACGGCGGAATACTGCCAAAAGTCTTTTTCAAAAAAGTGGCGCTTCAAAGGTCGGAAGGCACAATGCCCGACTGCCTGGCTTCAGAGCCGAAAGAATATTACGACCACGTGCATTTCCACATGCTCCCAGGATATGGAAAAGTGGGGATAGTGGAAATTGAGCCCATGATAGGGGGCATAGCGTCAACAATGAAAGACGGCGGCCTCTTGTTTTTCAGCATTAACATTGACTTTGTCTCCCAAGGCGCCATTGACAGGCTCCATGTCATGAATCAGAGCGTCCTTGGCTTCGTGGACAGCATAATCAATGACAGGTTCCAGGTCATTTTCAGGTTCTGCGATGCGGACATGATGATTGAGAACGGCAACAATGCAGAACTTGCCATAATGAAGAACAAGCCTGGCATATTCCCGGTTACAAGCACCATGGCCAATGGCATTGCGACTGAGTTTGGGGCAAACAGACTGGTGGCAAACCGCGCATCAGTAAATGAGTTTTACTCAAAGTTCAGTGACGATGCCCCACATGTGGCTGAGTATTTTATAATTGCCAAGAGCAGGAGCGACATCAGAATTCCGCCCATGGCGACCACCAGGTCAATCCTCGCGCCATATGAAAACGAGACGATTGCAGCCTTTTCTGACTAAGCATTTCCGCGATTTATTGCTCAGAGCGATTGTTCTCTTGCGTTAAAGGAAGAGGAATACAAAAAAATACGTCAAGTGCCGAAGTAGAGTTAGGTAGCTTTTTAAGCGTTCATTTCCCATCCTAGGACATGAAAGACCTAGAAGTACAAATAGCCGGCGAAATAGCGTGCTCCGACACCCCTGGCGGGACAATGAAGAAGTGGCGCGAGATATTCGGCATCACCCAGGCTGACCTGGGGAAAGTACTCGGCATATCCGCATCCACAATATCCGATTATGAAGGGAACAGGCGGCGCTCGCCTGGCACAGGCGTCATAAAGCGCTTTGTCGGCTCCATAGTGCACATTGACAAGGAGCGCGGCGGGCAGGTCATTGACAAGCTCTCAAGAGTCGAGGAAAAGGCCGACCAGTTCTTCGAGGTCCACGAGTTCGCGACAAGCATAGGCGCAATTGACTTTGCCAAAATCATAAACGGCAAGGTCGTGGCAAACGAGGATTTGATGCCTGTAAAGAAGCTTTACGGCTACACTGTCATCGACAGCCTGAAAGTCATCATGGAAATGCCATACACGCATTACCCGAGGCTTTACGGCTCCATGTCCGAGCGCGCGTTCATATTCACGAAAGTTTCCACTGGCAGGTCCCCGCTCGTGGTGGTCAGGGTGACACCAATGAAGCCAAGCGTCATTGTGCTCCACGGCCTTGAGGCTGACAAGATAGACGAGCTTGCGCTCAAGCTGGCGGAAAAGGAGCAGATTCCCGTGATTACAACAAAGATGGAAATCACGAAGATAAAGGACAATCTCAACAAGATTTGATTTTCAAGCAGGCAAAAAATTGCTGCCTGTGAAACACCGCATTAGCCTATAATGGTGATATATTATGATAGCTGGAATAATCGGATGGGGCGCCTATGTTCCGAGATACAGGATAAAGGCCGAGGAGATAGCCGCGGTCTGGGGCGAGGAGCCGGAAAGGATAATCAAGGGCCTTGGCGTGCAGGAAAAAAGCGTGCCCGACATTGATGAGGACACTGCCACAATGGCAGTTGAGGCTTCAAGGATAGCGCTTGAGCGCTCTGGCATAAACCCGGCGGACCTCGGCGCGGTTTTCGTTGGCTCCGAGAGCCACCCATACGCTGTCAAGCCGACCGCGACAATACTTGCCGAGGCGATACGCGCCACGCCGCACCTGACCGCCGCCGACTTCGAATTTGCCTGCAAGGCGGGCACCGCCGCGATCCAGACCTGCCTCGGCCTGGTCGGAGCCCGCATGATCGACCTCGGCGTCGCGATCGGCACCG
>JAKALW010000004.1 GCA_021823945.1 Microcaldota archaeon | reverse complement strand
ATTGAATCCGCCTTCGCGGCGAGGGGCTTCCTCGCGCCTGACAAATGCAGGGCGGTCGGAAACGAACGGCTCCCTCCTTTGGGGCCTGTCGGAAAATCCGCCTTCGCGGCGAGGGGCTTCCTCGCGCCTGACAAATGCAGGGCGGTCGGAGACAAATGGCTCGCGCCTTGGCGGCCTGTCGGAAAATCCGCCAACACGCGCCGGCGGCCTGTCGCCATACCCGCCTTCGCGGCGCGGCGGCCTGCGCTCGAACCTGGCTTCGGGCTTGTTGCCCGTGTGGTCATCCAGTTGCGCGCCAGGCGGAGTCTTTTGCGCGAGCACTGCCTTTGCGCGCGCTTCAAACGTGATTTTGAGCTTTTCAGCTATGAAATTCTTCGTGTACATGTCGGCCTTGACAGCTATCGCTGCCTTTGACGCCAATGCGCGCGCTATCTTGCCGCGCGCCCATTTCGGCGACGCGGAGATATACGCGTGCTGGAAAATTATTCCGTGTTTTGGCGGGGGCGAGCCTGACCTAAGGTGCTTGAAGAGCGCCTTTTCAGCGCCAAGGACCTGGATTGTGCTCGATGGCATGGTGGCAAGCCTTTCAAGGCCGCCTGCTGCGGCTATGATTTTAGCGGCGAGCGCCGGCTCCATGAGGTATGCCAGGTTTGGCGCTATCTCGGACACCAATCCCTGCTGGTAAGTCTCGTATTCGGACCTAAGGGCGAACATTGAAAGAATCTGCTTTGCGAGGTTGCGCATTTCCTCCAGGTCGGAAGCGGGCGTCTTCATGCCCATGCTGACTTTCGCCTTCTCCATTATGAATGGAGCCTTGTCCCCGACAATCGAGCGTATGTCGGCCTCGATGGGGTTGTCCTTGTCAAATGCGACCACGAACTTGCAGTATGTTTCCGGCTCCGAGACTTTCAGTTCCGGGAAATATACGCCATACCACTCATTGAGGCGCTCAAAGAGGAGGTTCGACACCTTGTTCAGGTCGTCTATTGTCGCGACTGTGTGGAACAGGATATTGTCCCTGCTCACGAGGGCAGCGCGCACTCCCATGCGCGCCTTCTCCAGAAATCGTTTTCGGTCAACCATTGAAATCACTCACACGGCGTTAATCTTGCGCCAATCACGTCTCAATTTGCGCTTAGGGCAAATAGTCTTATCACCCGCAAACCATGCATGACCAAAACCTGCGCGCGCGTTGCGCTGCAAGCCCTCCCATGCGCACTTGCGTCAAATATAAGCCCGCTTGCGCTGAAATATTTGTGCTTCTATTTATCCTTGATATATTTAATTAACTTGCATTCCAAAATCAAGAGCGGGAAATAGGCAAATTTCTGCTAATATAAGTGATTATTATGCCATTATTTGAAAAATTGACAGACATCGCCATAAAGCGGTCGTTCCTTGTCCCGTCCAACGAGATATACGGGCACACGTCGGGCTTTTTCGACTACGGGCCGGCGGGGTTGAACCTCAAGATGAAAATCGAGGACATGTGGCGCGACTATTTCATCAGGTACGAGGGCTACCTCGAGGTCCAGACAGCGACCATTCTCCCTGAAATCGTGCTGAAGGCATCGGGACACGCAGCCAATTTCGCTGACCCGCTTGTGACCTGCAAGGCGTGCAAGAACAAGTTCCGCGCAGACCACATAATCAAGGAAGGCACTGGCAAGAACATGGACGGCGCAAACCCGCAGGCGCTTGAGGCAGAGATAAAAAGCGCCAACCTGAAGTGCCCCCAGTGCAAAGGCGAGCTTGGCGAAGTCGGCTTTTTCAACCTCATGTTCAGGACTAACATAGGCCCGCTTGAAGGCAACACTGCCTATGCGCGCCCGGAGACAGCGCAGGGCATATTCCTCGACTTTCCAAGGATTTTCAGGAATTACGGCGGCAAGCTGCCGCTTGCGGTTGGGCAGGTCGGAAGGTCTTACAGGAATGAAATATCACCGAGGCAGGGGCTCCTGCGCCTGCGGGAGTTCACCCAGATGGAGCTTGAATACTTCTTCAACCCGTCAAACCCAAAGCACGAGAACTTCGCGTCAGTGAATGGCGTGAAAATGAGGATTATCTCCGACGGGCAGGAAAAAACGGTGGAAAAAACAGCTGGCGAATTCGTGGCTGACGGGACAATCCCAAACGACATCATGGCGTATTTCATGGCGCGGCAGGTCCAGTTCTACCTCGCGCTTGGCATACCCTACGGCAAGTTCTATTTCAGGAAGCTTGGCAAGGGCGAGACACCGCACTATTCGGGCGGCAATTTCGACATGGAGGTCGAGACGTCATACGGCAATGTCGAGACAATAGGCAATGCGTACAGGACTGATTATGACCTCAGCGCACACGCGAAAATGTCAGGGAACGACCTGTCGGTTTTCGTGGAGGAGGAAAAGAAGAAAATCGTGCCGCACGTGGTCGAACCGTCAATGGGCTCTGACAGGCTTTTCTGGTGCATACTCGAGCACTCGTACAGGGACAAGACTGAGAAAAAGGACTGGGAATGGTTCGACTTCCCCCCGTCAATTGCTCCTTTCACAGTTTCCGTGTTCCCGCTCATGAAAAAGGACGGCCTGGCGGAAAAGGCGCGCGAGGTCACCGCGATGCTCCGCTCGCACCACATAGAGACAATGTATTCCGAGTCGGGAAGCATCGGCAGGCGCTACGCGCGAGCGGACGAAATCGGCACGCCGTACTGCCTCACTGTCGATTACGACACCCTCGACTCCAAATCCGACAAGTCTGGCACTGTCACCATAAGGTACAGGAACGACGGCGGGCAGGAAAGGGTGAAGATTTCCGAGTTGCCTGCGCTAATTGAAAAGAACGTTTCCGAAGCACGGGTGAACCTGAAGGCGTGAAATGGAGGAGGCGGGGGTTTTTTGCCCAGAAGCCCAATCCCCTAATCTTTAAAAATACCGCATGAGAATAAAAACACCTGATACTTCTTAGATTTCAGAAGGTGGATCATATATGTCAAATGAAAAAATATTCGCGATAGGAAAGGACCTCAAGGAGGGCAAGTATGTCATCATCGACGACATACCGTGCAGAATCATGTCCATTGACAAGTCCAAGCCGGGCAAGCACGGCGCGGCAAAAATGAGGATTACGGCGATAGGCGTTTTCGACGGGCAGAAGAAAAACCTGCTCATCCCCTCGGACGGGGACGTCGAGGTTCCAATCATTGACAGGGCGACTGCGCAGATAATCTCTGTGAACGGCCCGACAGTCCAGCTCATGGACACCACGACATTTGAGACTTTCGACCTCACGGTGCCCGAAGAGCTCCTAAGCGAAGTGGGGCCTGGGAAAGAATGCGAGCTTATGGTCGCGCTTGGCAAGCGCTCCATCATCAGGGTGCTGAAACAATAATTATTTTCGCAAAGGATGTGTGGCACACGATGCGACGTTCCCCGCCATAAAGGCGTGGCATGCCCGTTGTGTGACTAGAATAGGACAATAAAAAAAACGTACCGGCCCATGAATATAATCATGGGCATGGTCGCATCGTGTGATAACATGGAAATGAGCATAGATTCAAAGGTTGAAAACAAGCTTTTCGGAAGGACGGAAGTCAAGTTCTCCGCTGAATACGAGGGCGCGACGCCTTCAAGGAAGGCGATAAAGGACGAGGTCAGCAAGCACGTCGGCGCAAACGCGGAAAGGATAGTCATTGTCGATGTCAAGACGACCTATGGCACGCACAAGTGCAAGGGCGGGGCATATGTCTACTCGTCAAAGGAGGCGCTCAACCTCGCCAGCCGCCACCTGCTTGTCAGGGACGGCATGATGGAGAAGAAGAAAAAGGAGCCCAAGAAGAAGGCCGCGGCGCCTGCGAAGAAGTAATGAAGATGGACGGCATTGCAGGCCGGGGCCTTGAGGCAACGGCTGCCTGCAAAGGATATATATACCAATAGAGGTAATTTTTATGGCGGATGCCAATGTCAAGAAAGAAAAACCAAAAAAGAAGTTCAAGCCGTATGCGGCAGGGAAAAGCTGCCCCAAGTGCGGCGCGGGAGTCAGGCTTGCAAGCCACAAGGACAGGTACTCCTGCGGCAAGTGCGGCTATTTTGAAAAGAAGTAGCTTTACGGCATCCCCTCCTGAGATTCCAGGGAGGGATTTTTCAGCTTTAGAGCTTCTTGTGCTTTCCGCGCTGCTTTTTGGCAGCCTGCTTTTCATAGCGGGCCATTATTCAGGCGCATTTGATTTCATACCCAAAGCACTGTCCGGCGCCGGGATGGCGTGGACGGCACAGGCAGCATGGATTCTTGTTTTCGCATGCTTTTTCGCGCTCGCCCTCGCATATATAGGCGCAAAGCACGGAGTTTGGGGGCTTGCACTTGCCGCGGCCGTAATGCTCGCATTGCAATTCATTTATGCGAACATAGGCGTGATTGCCGGCACACTTGCGGCAACATTCATTTTCCTGTGCGCGCCTTTCTATTATTACGGCATGAAAAAATACGGTGTGAAAAAGGCAATGGCCGAAGTCGGGCTTGGAAGCGCAAAGCCGGGAAGGACACTGCTGTTCGGGATTGGCGCGTATGTGTTCGCCCTCGCGATTTCCCTGCTCCTCGGGCTTGCCTTGTCCCTTGCCGGTGCCTCCGATTCGATGAAGATTGCGCAGAAGGTCAATTCGCTTCCAATCGAGGTGCTCGTTTTCGCGGTTGTGGTTTCGCCTTTTGCCGAGGAGATTTTCTTCAGGGGGTTCCTCCAGCAAAAAATCGGGTTGTTTCCCGCGACATTCATTTTCGCGCTCGCGCACATCAGCTACTTCTCCGTGTCCGAGATAGCAGGCGCGCTTGCAATAGGGCTTTTCTTCGGGGTAATATTCAAATACACGAAAAACATTTACGCTGTCACAATAGCGCACGCGCTTTATAACCTGACTTCGATACTGGCTATTGCCTTCCTGTTTTAGGGGATTGGAAACATGCCCTTGGATTGGCAAAAGTGCGGCGCGGAATGGCGCATGCGATTGCATTCCTATTTTAGGTGACTGGAATCATGCTTTGTCTTGGAATTGAAAGCACTGCGCACACCATAGGCGCCGGGGTGTGCGAGTCGGGAAAGAACGGCAGGCTGGAGATACTTTCAAGCTCGCTTGACATGTACAAGCCCATAAACGAGGGCATTGTGCCAAGGAAAGCCGCGGACCACCACGAAGAATATCTCCCGCTGGTCTTGAAGGACGCGCTTGGGGAAGCGGGCGTTAAGGCAAGGGAGATAGACGCATTCGCATTTTCACAGGGGCCGGGAATTGGGCAGTGCCTGCGCGTGTCCTGCGCAGGGGCGAAATATCTCGCTGCAAAGCACGGCAGGCCAATCATAGGCGTGAACCATTGCAAAGCGCACCTTGAAATCACGAAATGGCACTGCGGATTGAAGTCTCCGGCATATCTCTATGTCTCAGGCGGGAACACCCAGATAATCATTGAATCAGAGCCAAAAGCTGGCAACGCCAAGAAAGCGTATTTGGCAAAGGCGACAGCAGGCCATGGCATGAAAATCAACGGCGCTGGACATGCCTTGAATGGCAAGCTTGGAAATGGCAACCAACTCACGGCATACCATGTGCTCGGAGAAACTCTTGATATTGGCATTGGAAACCTGTTTGACACTTTTGGCAGGAGCATCGGGCTTGAGCATGCGCACGGGAGCGTGGTTGCACGGCTTGCGACGCAGGGCAAGAAATACATAGAACTCCCGTATAATGTCAAGGGCACGAACATGCAGTTTTCGGGGCTTCTGACTGCCGCGTCAAGGCTTGCCGGGAAAGAAACCAAAGAAGACTTGTCATATTCAGTCATGGAAACCGCATTCTCAGTTGCGTGCGAAGCCCTCGAAAGATGCGCCTACCTTTCCGGAAAGAAGGAAATAACTGTTTGTGGCGGCGTTGCCCAGAACGGGAGGCTTTGCGAAATGCTTGCCATCATGGCAAAGGAGAATGGCTGGAAATTCGCTGTCGCGCCCGCACAGTATAACCGCGACAATGGCGCAATGATTGCCCTTGCAGGGATGAAACAATTCCTGTCAGGAAAAACCCTGGAAATGGCTGACGCAAAGCCACGGCAGGATTGGAGAATTGACCAGGATTAAGAAAGGACAATTCCTGGCGCGCCAAAGAACAAAAAAATCAAGATGCCCGGAAAACCAAAAAATGAATATTTTTGGCAGGACGTCAGTCTGCCGCTAATTGCTTTTTTCAACAGAGCGTGCGGTTCATGCAGCCGTGTGCAAGCTTGAGCAAGCCCTGGCTTTTTGAGTCGAATTCCAGCCTCTGTTGCGCGTAAGGCTCAATTACTGCAGCCTTGTCAAGCATCTTGGCAGCCATTGAATAGGAATCATGAGCTTTGCCGAAATTGCCAAGGCATACCTGGGCATTGCCCGCCTGTTCATAGTCTGCCGAAGCGTTTTTCATGTATTCCGCCGCCTTTTCCACGAAAAAACCTTCGGGCTTCATTATATAGGCGTATTTCATTGAAGAACCGGCATTTATTGCGCTTTCGCCCATGGCAAGCGAGTTGGCAAGGTCCGAATCACGCGACGGGCCGGAAATTGCGGCCGTTTTGCGCGCAAGGTCAGCCTGCATAGAACCAAGGCGTTCGTATGCTGAACCCCTAAGATAGTGCAATTCGGCCTTGGCATTAAGGTCTGCCGTAAGCTCGGAGTTTGATTTCACGAATTTGAGGGCTTTCGTGGATGCTGAAAGCATTCCTGCAAAGTCAAGCATGACGTTGGCGCTGCGCGCGCGCTGGAGGTAAATCTCAAGAAGCTGGTTTCCAAGCAGGCTTTTTTTCTCGCCTTTTGAAAAGAAATATTTTATCGCCTTGCCAGCGACCTGCGCTGCCGTAGCCTGGGTTGTAAATGAGCTTGTTGCCATGAATATCACCTATTTTAGTTGTAAATTATGTTATATTATGTGTTATGAGAATATAAAGCTTCTGATGGGGCAAAACCTCCGAAAAAACAGGAAAAAATGCAAAGGCCTGCGATAACACGGCCTTGGCTGAAAAATTGTATCAGAGAAGGGACATTGCCTTGCCGTCCTTCCTAAGAATTACGTCCTCTTTCGCCGAAACTCTGCCGACCACGCTCGCGGTTATGCCGTGCTTTTTGGCAATTGAGCGCAGGGCTGATTCCTCGGATGCTGGCGCGGCAATCACCATGCCGACGCCCATATTGAAAGTCCTGTACATCTCGTAATCCGAATTTACCTTCTTTCCTATTTCCTCGAAAATTGCAGCTGGCTTCGGAATTGAGTCAAGCTCGAACCCCACATTTGCATGGGCGCCTATGCGCATCAGTTTTGAAAACGCGCCGCCTGTAATGTGCGCAATGCCGCCAATCTGGCATGAATTTATCATTTCAAGGACGCAGGAAGTGTAGATTCTTGTAGGGGCGAGCATTTCCATGCCCCATTTTTTCGAATCGAGCGTGCGCCTTGCAAGAGTGTAGCCATTGGAGTGCAGGCCAGAGGATTCCAAGCCAATAAGTATGTCTCCTGCCCTCATTCCCTTGCCTGTGATTTCCTTTTCCAGGACGCCAACGCAGGTTACAGCAAGGTCAAATGGCTTTCCCGAGCCTTTGATTATGTCAGGCAGGATTGCGGTTTCGCCGCCAATGAGCGCGACTTCCGACTGCTTGCAGCCGTCTACAAGGCCCTTGACCACGTCCGATACTAGCTGCTCGTCGCTTTTCTCAAGCGCCAGGTAATCCACCGCGACAATGGGGCGCGAGCCGACGCAGACCAGGTCATTGACATTCATAGCTACCGCGTCTATGCCCACTGTGTCGAACTTGCCCACATCCTGCGCTACAAGGACCTTGCTCCCAACTCCGTCAACGTGCATCGTCAGCCTTTTCCCGCCAACGCCAAACAAGCCTGCATAATGCCCGAACAGGCTTTCAGAATACTTGTTTTGAGTGGTCGCTATCATGCCATTGACCTTGTCCTGGATTTTCTTTACTGACTTGACGTCAACGCCTGATTTTGAGTAGGTGAAAGAAGAGGAATCTTTAGTTGCCATGGCTAACTTGTGGGTTTGAAGTTTTATATTCCATTCGGGCGCTGGATTTGCGCAGGAAACTGGGCGAATACAATAAGGTTTTGACAACCCATGCCAAACAACAGGAAACAGCCACAGGCAAAACAGGAATACTGCAAGCCTTGCAATGCCGCAATCATTTCCTGCCCACATTGGCTTTGGGGGCGCGGATTGTGGCGCCCGGGGGCACGTCGTCAAGCACCAACGCCATTGCGCCAATCCTGCCATTCCTGCCAATGCGCACGGGGCCAAGGATTATGGCTCCAACGCCAATCACAACCCCGTCCTCCACAGTTGGATGGCGCTTGGAGCCCTTGGAATCGTGCAAAAACCCCCGCGCGCCCAAAGTCACGCCGTGGTAAAGCATGACGTCGTCGCCAATCTCCACAGTCTCGCCAATCACAACACCTATTCCGTGGTCTATGAAGAATCTCTTGCCTATTTTCGCGCCCGGATGGATTTCAATGCCCGTGAAAATCCTGGCAATGTGAGATATTGCCACAGGGAGTACCGGTACGCCCGCGGAATAAAGCGCATGGCTTGCCCTGTGCGCCCAGATTGCGTGCACGCCCGGGTAAAGCGTGGCATTCAGGTATCCGGCAAGCCCACGCAATGCCGGGTCCTTTTTATGCGCTGTTTTCAGGGTTTCAAACATGTTTTTGCCTCGTGTTGGCTGCGGGTTGGCAACAGCCTTGCTGGCATCACTTCCGCAAGCCCTCAGTTTGGGGCTCAATGGAAAGATAGCGCTCGCCAGTGTCTGGGAATATAGTAAGGACGTTTTTCCCTGGCCCGATTTCCTGGGCGATTTTTTGCGCGGAGAATGCGGCCGCGCCGCTTGACACGCCCACAAACACGCCGTGGCGGGCCAAATCGTGTTTTGTCAATAGCGCCTCCTCGCTTGACACCTGCTCGATGCGGTCGACTACATTGCGGTCAAATATTTTTGGAATAAAGCCCGCGCCAATCCCCTGTATCTTGTGCTTTCCCGGCTTCCCTCCGGAAAGAACAGGCGATTCCTTTGGCTCCACTGCCACAATGAGGGCTTCGGAGCCGCGCTCGCGAAGCACTTGCCCTACGCCAGTTATTGTCCCGCCAGTTCCGACTCCCGCGACAAACGCGTCAATCCTGCGCAGGCTTTTTATCCTCAATATTTCCTTGGCCGTGGTTTCCCTGTGGGCCCGGACATTTGCGGGATTTTCAAACTGCTGCGGCATGAAATATTTCTCCGGATTGGAATTCATGAGTTCGGCCGCAGTCTCGATTGCGCCTGCCATGTTCGCCTTGTCGCCAGTGGTGAGGATGAGTTTCGCCCCAAGCGCCTGCAATATCTGGCGGCGCTCGACAGTCATTGTCTCGGGCATGACAAGCACGACTTCGTATCCTTTGACCCCGCCGACAAGCGCCAGGCCGATTCCCGTGTTCCCGCTTGTGGGCTCAATGATTGTCATTCCGGGCTTGAGTTTTCCTGACCTTTCTGCGTCGTTTATCATGTAGTGGGCAATCCTGTCCTTTACTGAACTGCCGGGATTTCTCGATTCCAGTTTCGCGTATATGAACGCGCTATTGGGGGTTTCCAGGGACTTGACCCGGATGACAGGGGTCCTGCCAACAGATTCTGCCACGTTTCCGTATATTGTTGCCATGATTATCACCAAATTTTTTCAAGCTGTTTTCACGAGTATGTTTCTGCTGGCTGTCCAGCTTACGCTAGATGTTCAAATGCAACTATTTGCCCTCAACAGCTTGCGCTGGCGACAAAAATCGGCGAGCGCAGGTCCGAATCGCTCATGTACGCATAGACCAGGTTGCGCGAGCGCAGGCAGGAAAGTATGTGCCTCACTGTGCGTTCAGGCATTCCAAGTTGCGCCACTATCTGCTTTGGCGTATAGCCTTCCGAATCGTAAAGCAGGTTATAGACTTCCTTCTGCCTCCGGTTCAACCGTACTTCAAAATTAGTTTTTTCCTTTTCATGCCCGGGTTTTTCCGTGTCATGCCTTTGGCTGGCTGAAGCTGTCCTGTCATTTTCAAAGTTTCCTGCAAAGTAAATCCCTTTCCATCTCCTACACCTCTCCACTCCAAACTGGCTTTATGCCAAAGGAGGCAAACCATGATTGCATAATCATTGATTATAAACCTGGCGATACCGGCAAGGTAATTTTGTTACGCTATGCCAGCAAGCCTTTGCAATTCCATTTTGCAATTAGGCGCTAGATATGCAAGGCATGATATTGAATCTGCTTCTTCCCACTGGAAACGCCCCTCGTGCCTAATTTAAATTATGCACGGCAGAGTATAGGACGTGGAAAATCCAGGGCAAAATACACAATCCAATGCGGAACCGGGCAGTGGGAAAGGCATTGCTGCAATTCAAGGGAATTCCGCAACCTTGCCCGGCGCATCGCAAGCCCAGGCAGGCGCTGGAAAGAAACAGGCTGAAAACAGCCAGGCAGCCATGGGCGATGCGCAAGGCAAAGGCGTGCAATCCGAACAGGAAAGGGTTAGCGTGCCAAGCATCCTCAAGAACAAGAACCTCGTCCCAAGGAAATACCAGCGCGACATTTTCAATTCAGTCGTGCAGAAAGGAAGCACCCTGGTTGTGCTCCCCACAGGCCTTGGAAAAACCCTGATAGCCTTCATGTGCATAGACTACTTTTTGAACAGGGGGAAATGCGTATTCCTCGCGCCCACAAAACCGCTTGCGCGCCAGCACTACCAAAGGATACTTGAGGATTTGGAAATCCCGGAAGACGAAGTCGCGCTTGTCAGCGGCGAGGTCAACCCTAAAGACAGGATAAGCCTTTGGGCGAGGAAAATCACAGTCTCAACGCCCCAGACTTTGAAAAACGACATTGAATCCGGAAGAGTGCGGTTTGACTATGCCCTGTGCATTTTCGACGAGGCGCACAGGACAGTTGGGAAATACGCGTATACCTATCTTGCCACCCTTGCGCGGGAAAGCGGCGCCGTGTCCCTTGCGCTGACCGCGTCCCCGGGCTCGGACATGAAAAAAATCGTGCCCATTGTCGAGACGCTTGGAACAAAAAACGTCCAAATCCGAACTGAAGAGGATGCGGACGTGGCGCCATTTGTGCAAAAGACAAATATAGAATATGTGCGTGTGGAGCTTGGAGCGGACCTCACAAAAGCAAAGATGGCGCTTGACAAGGTGTCGGGGGAATACACGCGCACGCTTGCCAAAATGGGCTTTCCAATAACCTTCAAGTCAAAGCGCGCGCTACTTGACATGCGCGAGAGGATAATGAAGTCAAATTCGCACCTGAAATTCTCGGCAATGTCCTACTTCACGACTCTTTTCAACATTGCACATGCCACAGAGCTCCTGGAAACGCAGGGGGTATCGACTTTCCTTGGCTACATGGAAAAGCTGCGCGGCAGGGAAGGCGAGTCCAAAGGCATAATGCGCATAACATCGAACAAGGATATCCAGGGGGTTGTCGAGTTTTTGAAAACCCAGGCTGAGCATCCAAAGCTTGCGAAGCTTGTGGAAATACTCGGGGAGAAACAGGGCACGAAAAGCATAGTGTTTGTCCAATACCGCGACCAAATCCAGCTCATAGTCGGGCACCTGAATGCAAACGGCTTTCGGGCTGAGAGGTTTGTTGGCAAGCGCGATGGCGTGACCCAGAAAATCCAGGCTGAGACAATCGACAGGTTCCGCAAAGGAGGGTTTGACATACTTGTCGCAAGCTCGATTGGCGAGGAGGGACTTGACATTCCGTCTGTGGACAATGTGATATTCTTCGAGCCAATCGGCTCTGAAATCCGCTCAATCCAGAGGCGCGGCAGGGCGGGCAGGGCAAAGGCTGGGAACATCTATGTCCTCATAACAAAGAACACCAAGGATGAGGGGTATTTCTACGCGTCCAGGGCAAAGGAAAGGCGCATGAAGAACATTGTATATGGCATGCAGGAAGGCGGAGTGGAAGGCTGGAAGAAAAAAAGGAATTATTTCAAGCCATCGCTTCAAACCACCGAAGCCATGCTTGTAGGCCAGGAAGGCGCTTTCCAGCCAGAGAATGCCGTGACTGCCCATGAAATCCCCCTAGAACAAAGCGCCAGGGGGCAAGAAGGCCAGCCTGCAAAGAAAAAACTGCCAAGAAAGGGCGAGAGCGAGCAAAGCAGGATAACCGACTTTTAGGCACGGAAAGGCGCCGAATGGGCGCGCCGACAGCGCAATGCAAGGATAGGATTAAAGGATACCGCGCGGATATTACCTTAGCGGAAGCAATCTGACGCGCATCAAAACAAGGTTTCAAGCATTGAGTACTGGCATTAAAGCCCATGCAATGGTTTAAGGCGCACAATAATATCGCGCAGGTGTGTTGATTTTGGCAAAAATTCATTCTTCTGGAAAAAACACGGGCAAGGGCAAAGAAGCGGCAGGCACCGACGCAGGCAAGGCGGACTACTTCGAGCTTGACGGCAAGGATGTGTTTTCGCGCCTATCCACGTCAAAACAGGGGATAACTGCGGCTGAGGCCCAGGAGAGGCTTGCCAAATATGGGTTAAACCAGCTTGCAGAAGCCAAAAAAACTCCCCTTTACATCCAGTTCATAAGCCAGTTCAACAACCCCATGCTGATGCTCCTCGGGCTTGCGGCGGTCATATCCGCCTATTTCTCTCTTTCAAGCGCAGGGTTCCCAAGAGACCCCATTGAAATTATTTCGGCGCTCAAGGACTCCATAGGAATATCCGTGGCAATACTGATTTCAGCCGGCTTCGGGTTTGTGCAGGAATACAAGGCAGCGCAGGACATAGACGCCCTGAAAAAACTGACTTCCCCAAGCGCCCGGGTGCTTCGCGCCGGGCAGGAGAAAGTCATTTTCGCCAAGGATATTGTCCCAGGCGACATAGTGCTTTTGGACGAGGGGGCGAAAATACCCTGCGACTGCAGGATTATAGAGTCAGTGGAGCTTAGCTGCGACGAATCGTCGCTCACAGGCGAATCAATACCCGCCAAGAAAGACATTGGCGCGCTTGCCGCCGCAACGCCGCTTGCGGAAAGGAAAAACATGGCTTATTTTGGCACGTCGGTTGCATCAGGCAGGGGGGTGGCAGTAGCAACCGCGACAGGCATGGGCACAGAATTTGGGAAAATCGCATTGTCACTTGCCCAGACAGAAGAGGAGGACACGCCTTTGCAGCAGAGGATGGAGGAGCTTGGCAAGAAAATCGGAATGTACTCCTTTGGCATAGTGGCGATATACTTCCTGATAGGGATTGCGAACGGGATGCCTGCCGACCTGATGTTCGTTTCTGCGGTCACGCTTGCAGTGGTCTCAATACCTGAGGGGCTCCCCACAATCCTGACAATCACGCTTGCCATAGGCATGCAGAGCCTGGCGCGCCAAAACGCGCTTGTGCGCAAGCTGCCAGCAGTCGAATCCCTCGGCTCGACAACAGTCATATGCACAGACAAGACAGGCACGCTCACCCAGAACAGGATGACAGTAACCGAGGGCATATTCGGCTTTGACCATTTCGTCATGTCGCAGGACGGCAGATTCGAGGCCCGAGGCGGCAAGGTGTCGGTCGGCAACATGGAGATACTGTCAAAGGGGCTTGAGATTGGCGCGCTTTGCAACAACGCGTCCCTGAATGTGTCCCAAGACGGCAAAGTAGAGCAGATGGGCGACCCCACTGAATCCGCCCTATTGGTCGCCGCGCACAAAGCGGGGCTTGACATATCCAGCGCAAAGGAAGAGAACGCATTCGTGTATGAATTTCCGTTTGATTCGAAAAGGAAGAAGATGTCTGTTGTCAGGGAATGCAAGGGGAAGGTGTCATATTACGTCAAGGGCGCGCCCGAGAGGATTGTCGAGTCGTGCAACAGGATAATGACTGACAAGGGCATAGTGAAAATCACGCAAGAACACAGCAACAGGCTGCATGAGGAGCACAACAGGCTCGCGTCCCAGGCTTTGCGCCTGATTTCAATGGCATACAAGGATGACGGGAAAAAGGCCAACATAGACATGGAAGACGCGGAAAGCAATCTAGTGTTTGTCGGCACGCTTGGCATGATTGACCCGCCGCGGCCCGAAGTCCCGCCTGCGCTTGCCCAGTGCCAGGCGGCAGGCATACGCGTGGTAATGATAACGGGCGACAACCTGGTCACTGCCACGGCCATCGGAAGGCAGATTGGACTTTTGACAGAAGGCTATGAGAGCATAAATTCCACCGACATAGATGCAATGAGTGAAGAGGCGCTGTGCCAGAGAGCCGGGAAGATTGCGGTATTTGCGCGCGCAACGCCCGCGCACAAGTTCAGGATTGTCAGCGCGCTTTCGAAAAATGGCGAAATAGTGGCAGTCACAGGGGACGGCGTCAATGACGCGCCAGCCATAAAAAAGGCGAACGTAGGCATTGCGATGGGTTCAGGCACGGACGTGTCAAAGGAAGCGGCCGACATAATCCTCACAGACGACAATTTCGCGACTATTGTCAATTCGGTCAGGTATGGCAGGAACCTGTTTGACAATATCAAGAATTTCATAAGGTACCAGTTCACGACCAATGTTGCCGCTATCATGATGATGGTATCTGCGCCCTTCCTTGGCTTGGGCCTGCCGCTTTTGCCGCTCCAGGCATTGTGGGTCAACATAATCATGGACGGCCCGCCGGCGCTTGCGCTTGGCGTGGAAGGCGCTAGGAAAGACGTGATGACGCGGCCGCCAAATGACCCGAAAAAGCCTTTCATAAACAGGAACATGCTTTTCGCAATCGCCATAAACGGGATAGTCATGGCAGCCGGCGCGCTGGCCGTGTTCTACATATTCGCAACTTCTGAGTCAGTGTATGCAAGGACGCACGCGCAGACAATGGCGTTCACTGTCTTCGTGTTCTTCCAGCTATTGAATGCCCTGAACAGCAAAAACGCCAAGGTGTCGCTTTTTGACAACCTGTTCTCGAACAAGTGGCTCATTTTCGCGCTTGTTGCGTCTGCCTTGCTGCAGATGCTGATAATATACAACGACTTCCTGCAGGAAATTTTCAGGACAACAGCATTGTCGGCTTCGGAGCTTGGCCTGTGCATATTCGTCTCCGCGACCATTGTGGTGATAGCGGAGATAAAAAAGAGGTTCGCCCCGCACCTCACGGAATACTGAAAAGAGGAGTGGGGCACGGCTGGAAAAAAAGGGTTTGGGCTTGAACGCCCATGCCTTGGCTTTGCCCATCTGGAATTCTGCCTGCCGGGAAAAACCTAGTTTTTGCACGCGTCAGGGAGAGGCGCCTTGAACTTGGAGCACACCCATGCCTTCATCTCGTTCTCGGGCACTTCCCCGACGCGGTAGTCATTCCCGATGACAAATGTGGGGAATCCCTGGAAATAGCCAAGCGATGTGTAATTGTTATATATTGTCTGGACTTCGGGGTTTGTGGACTGGTCCTTCTCATTCCAAGCGCGCACCAGGAACCTGTCTTTTGGCATTTCATCTATGAGCCTTGCCACTATTGGCTTCATGTTCTGGCAGTGCGGGCACCAGTCGGCGTGCAGGAAATCAAGCGTGACCTCCCTTGCCTGCGACAGGTTGCCATCCTTGTCAAAATAGGAACTGCCGCCCGAAGATGAGCCTATGCCCGCGCACCCGAAAGCCAGAAGACCGGCAAGCACTGCCACGAATGCCAGCGCGATTATTGATTTTTTCATGAGAATCACCACAAATTGCTGAAATGGCATGCAAGCGCTCCCGTGGCATGCAAACCCTTGTAAGGTGGGAAAAATCTCACTTGCCAATTATAATGCTTGGCTTTTGGCACGGGCAACTGAAGCATGCCACTCTCGTTAAATTGCGGTGGTTAGAAGGGGGCGGCAAGCCCCCTCTTTATAAATATAGGAATGCCAATTTGGAAATATGGATTTAGGCTCAGGATTGAGGGCTGCCCTTGCGAAAATCACGGGAGCCGCGGTGGTTGACGAGGCGGCGGTCAAGACGCTTGTGCGCGAGCTGCAGCGCGTCCTGATTTCAAACGACGTCAATGTCAAGCTCGTGTTCGAGATGACGAAAAACATAGAAAAGCGCGCGCTTGACACAAAGCAGATTGCGGGAATCAGCGTCAAGGAGCACGTGGTGAAGGTAGTCTATGACGAGTTGTCGGCGCTCATGGGCGAAAGCCACAAGCCCAAACTTGAGAGGCAGAAAATACTCCTTTTGGGGCTTTATGGCTCGGGCAAGACCACGACATGCGGCAAGCTGGCATATTTTTTCAAGACAAGGGGGCTTTCAGTCCTCCTTGTCTGCGCAGACACCGACAGGCCCGCGGCATATGAGCAGCTCGAGCAGACCGCAAAGAAGGCTGGCGCCAAGTTTTTCGGCATGAAGGGCGAAAAGGACCCTGAAAAAATAGTCAAGGAAGCAATGAAGTCCCATGTAGAGGATGTCGTGATTGTCGACTCCTCCGGCAGGTCCGGCTTTGACGAGTCCATTGTAGAGGAATTGAAGCGCATCAACGCGGCGTTCGCGCCCGACGAGAAATACCTTGTAATCAACGCCGACATAGGGCAGGTGGCAGGCGCGCAGGCGCAGGAGTTCCACGACGCCGTGGGGCTGA
>JAKALW010000137.1 GCA_021823945.1 Microcaldota archaeon | reverse complement strand
CCATCAAAGACCTACATGAGCTGGGTTCAGAACGTCGCGAGACAGTTCGGTAGTATCTCCTAGGAGTGTTTGGTCGCTTGAGAGCAGGAATCCATGAGTACGAGAGGAACTTGGATTCGGTGCCTCTGGTCTATCGGTTGTGTAATGCACTGCCGAGCAGCTACGCACTATTTGATAAGACCTGAACGCATCTAAGGTCGAAGCAAATCTCAAAACGAGGCGACCCAAGGCCGTCGATAGAAGACGACGTTGATAGGACGAGGGTGTAAGCAGCTAGCTCACGCGAGCTGTTCAGCCCGTCGTTACTAAAAGCCTCACTTTTACCTTTACTGGTAAAAAAAACACACATAAACTGCGTGCAATACCTAAATTTATTGCTCCAAAAGTTGCAAAACTATATTCCACTCCTATGTCAGCCCTAAAGCCTTTTACAATTTTTACCCTCCTAGCGGGAGCTTTTTCTCAAGCAAAAAACAGATAGTTTCCAATGAAGCGGCAGGACTGGAAACAAGAACTGGTTTTTATTTTCAAAATACGCAGCCAAGCAGGATTTGCAATATTTGCCATGGCAAAAAAAGCAGGCAGAGCTGCCAGAAGCATCCCAAACTCACTGGAATGTCTTTGTTACGGGGTTGTAAGTTGGCCTGTGCCCGGAGCCGGACGGGCTGTTTCCCGGGCCGCCGCTGGAATTGACAGGCGCAGACACGGCCTGGCTAAAGGCTTCTGCCATTTTCCGCGAGTAGTATTCCTCCTGCTCTGAGCCTTCCTTGAACGACCTCATCTCCGCTATTTGGTGCGAAACCGTATTGAAGTACGTCTGGGACGTCTCTGTCGAGATTATGAGCGAAGGCAATCCAATTTCCGTGCGCAGGTAATGATAGCTCGAATATACGGCCTTGCCTGGAGCCTCGGCAAGAATGTTTGGGGCGTTCAATATTATGTCTGAGAATAACAGTGTCGGCTTGCCTTGCATTCCCAACAGGTTTTCCTGCTCAATCCTTGCCTGCTTTATGTCCTGGCCGAGATTGTTCATGTTCCCGAATTCCTTTTTCAATTCCTCGCGGGAATCCGCGTCAGTAGAATAGCGGTAGCCGTTGAAGACTGACATGGAGTCCTGGGACTTTTCGTCGTAATTCTTGAAAGCCGTGCCATACCTCTGTTCCAGCTCATGGGCCAAAATATCATTGGTGAGCAAGCCATAGGACTTGTTAAGCCCGGTAAATGCATCCTGCATTGTTGCATGGGAGGAATTCAGCGTGGATTGCGACGCCAAAAGCAGCCAGTCCTGGTTGTCGCCCGAAACAGTCTTTGTTTCCTTTACCATGCTGGGGGTCGAAATCTCATTGGCTGATGTGTATGAAATCTCAACCGAGCGGTACTTGCTGTTGATCTGCTCCAGCGGGTCGGCAGAGTCGCGGGCGTAAACCTTGCCGTTTATCGTCTTGCCCTGGCCTGGAGCCTCGGCAGACTTGGAAGGCGTCCATAAATTGGCCTGGATGAACTCAATCTGCTCGTTGGTGAGCTTGGACGCGTCGGACACTGAGATTTTATGGTTCTTGTACGACAGCGCACCGTTCTCAAGGAGGTCCTCGCCCGGCGCCCCGGATGTCACGGAATGCGAATATCCCGGATGCGATTCGAGATAGCCCTTGATGTCATTGTTCAAGGCTTCCAGATTGCCAATGCTCGTAGAAACATTTATGGCGCTGGCAGAACTCTCCGCCGGTATATGGTACTGGGATTCCAAATATCCTGCCATTGCGTCCTTGAGGGTGTCGACACGCCTGTTGGTGAGGGTTTCGTTCCCTATGTCCTGCGTTTTAATCTCGTGGCTTGCGCCCGATGAATAGTCAGTCACCTTCAGTTCCAATTTGATGTATTTCGACACGTCGTCTGCAGTCGGCTCCTTGCCCGGGTTCTCCTTCTCGTACTTTGCGACAGCTGACGCATATGCCGCGTCCACTGCCGACTTTATTGTGTTCTCGGAGCCCTGGCTGAAACTGATTTCGCCCGTCTTGAACATCCTTGTGAAGTCAAAATGCGCCTTGGACGAAGCGTCCTTGAACTCGACGGATTTCGTTATTACCTCGTGCTCTGTCTCCTCCTGCCTTGAGAAAGCTGAGCCGAGGGCGTATTCTATTGAGTATGACACTGACTCGTCAAGCTCGCTCCTGGACTTTCGCAGGTTGTCCTGCAAGTCGGACAGTTTTTTTTGCTGGGCCATGCTGTCTACGGAATACTGTGCAAACCTGAAGTCGTCCTTAATTGCGATATTGGAATTGAGCGCCTGGTCGGATATCACGTCCAAAACCTTGAGGTCCCTCAGGACAACGAATTTCGCAGTGTCTTGCGAGGCGGACGATGATTTGAACGCCTCCATGTTGTTGCTGGCAATGGCGTCGGCAAGCGACCTGTTCGCATCCTGGTAAGATATTATGTCCTTGGCGAACCTGTAATTCATCTCGGATTCCGCGAAAACAGAGCCCAAAAGATTCGATTTCGAAGCCTCCAGGCTTGCGGCAAAATCAAGCTTGCTCGGCTGCACGGGCCCGCTTGCCGCATCTGCGTAGCTGGCGTAAGAATCCGCGAAAGACTTGGCAGACGACAATATACTGTTGTCTGAGTTAGCCTTCTTCTCCGCAAAACTGCTCCAGAACTCCAGCTTATCGGAATTCATGCTGCCCGGCCCGCCAATTTCCCCAAGTATCATGCTTGCCATACCGGAACCCAGGGATCTGGAATAATCCGAAACCCCGGACTCCCCCATGCCATAGCCATATTGCTTGGCAAAATCAGCAGACATTGAACTTGCTAGGCTCGAGTAGAGAGTGGCTGTCTTGGCAGTGGTGTTGAAAACAATCCCGCTAAGCGACGCGTCCCTCAGCTTCAGCGACTCGTCGCCGGAGAAGCCCGGGTCCTGCCTGATAAGATTATACTTGAGGTCTGCCTCGTAAAGCTTTGCCGCCTGGTCAAAATCCGCAAGTTTCTGCGTTTTCTCCGCGGCAAGGCTCTTCAAAAGGTCCCTGGCTTCGGAACCTGTCATTTCGCCGTTCAGGGTTGCCGCCGCGTACTGCTTTTGGTTTTCCTTGTCGATTTCCGACGAAAGCTGGTCCCTTGCCGTGTTCTTGGCAGTGGATATGAGGTCCTCCCGCTCCTTGAAAATTCCAGTGAGTTTGTCCTGGAGCTTCTGCACGTCCAATGTCAGCTGCGCCTCGTTGGATTCGGAAGACTTCAACGTGCCCGCGTTTATTTTAGCAGTCACCTCTTCCAGCTGACCGTTAACTTTTTTGAGCTGCTCTTCAGTGGCCTTGATTTCCGTGTTTTTGAGCTCTGCCGCCTTCGAGTCGTAATTATGCCTTATGGAATTCCTGATTTCAAGATTGTCTTCTGAAGTGAGTTTGGAGGTGGTGGCAGTCAGGGATGACGCGTAGAGCCCATAGTTAACTGAATCCGAGCTGCCCTTGAAATCCGTCGCCGTCTGGAACAGGGACGTATGGGAGCCGTTTGAGGCAAGGGCTCCTGCCGACAGGACGGAAAGGTCGTTATAATACGCATCGGCCAGGGCTTCCTTTTGCTTTACCAATGCCTTGACCTCGTAGTTCAACGCCTGCGAATTCTTATTTGAGCTTATCCTGCCAATGGCTTCTTTCTTGTCGTCCAACTGCTGCTCAAGGCT
>JAKALW010000136.1 GCA_021823945.1 Microcaldota archaeon | reverse complement strand
GAGCACCAGGCTGCCATTCACGCGCACGCGCTTGACTCCCAGCCTGAAATCCGGAAACTAAATGCAAGGATTGGAAGGCTTGAGGAATACATACATTTCCTGAAGCTGCGCCTTGCGGGCAGGAAGGGAAAAGGGGGCGCTGGCAAACCCGTTGCCGGGCATGGCAGGCACGAAACCGTGAGCAATGCGCAAAATCAGGTACAATCTAATAAAACACTTGCCACGCATAATATGGATGAAGACAAGGGAAGCGGCATTGACATTGAAGGCATTGTCAATGATTATCGCCGTGAAAAGCACGCGCGGGAAAAATGAGCCCGCTGCTGTTTTTGGGCGCGAAGCAGTGGATTATATGAAAACCCCCGTATGTGAACTGTGCGCGAAGAGCGGGGAGATGTGCAAGCCCTGCAACAAGCTTGTGGCAGAGGGAAAGATATCAAAGCTTGATGCCACCATAAGCCACGCGTTGTATGCCATAAACGAGAAGCGCAACATTTCAGGCGCAGGATTTGTCAGGTCTGTGGAGCTCGACCACCTGATTGTGATTTTCACTGACACTGACCCGGGGATACTCATTGGAAAGGGCGGCGCAGTGTCAAAGGAACTCACAGTCATATTGGGCAAGAAAATCAGGATAGCCCAGTCGTCCGCGGACCCGAAGCGCTCAATCGAGGACATAATAGCCCCAGTGCCCCTGCTTGGCATAAACAAGATGTATTCCTCCGGCAATGAATACCTGAAAGTCAGGCTTCCGCGCGGGTATGAGCGCACGCTTCCTTTGGACCCGGGCTCGCTCCAAAAACTTTCAACAGCGCTTTTGGGGATGCAGACGACTGTTGTTTTCGAATAAGCCCAAACCCAGCGAGCCTTGCGTGGGAATTGCATGCCGGTTGCGCATTGTTTTCCCTTGCAGGCATTGCCACAATTTCCGCGCCAAAGCATTGGTTTTCTTAATTAATTTTGCCCTGCACTAAATATCCTGCTTTTATATCATATTTGCTTATAGGGAGGGTTTTCACATGATGCGCACGCATTACATTTCAGAGGCAATAAGCCAGAAAGACAAGGAAGTCACGCTTGCTGGCTGGGTCCACGAGGTCCGAAACCTTGGCAAGATGAATTTCATGCTCCTTCGCGACAGGACAGGGATTCTGCAGGTCTTCGGCAAGGACGGCATGGTCCCGCCCGAAGTGCTTGCGAAAATGAACCAGCCTAAGGAGACAGTGGTCGCGGTCACGGGGAAAGTTGTTTCGTCCAAGGTCGCCAAGTCCGGCGTCGAACTCATACCTTCAAAAATCGAGATACTGGGCGAACTCACGGGCAAGGTGCCATTCGAGGTCACAGGCAAAGTCCCGGCGGAACTTGACGTGAGGCTGGATTACAGGTATGTGGACCTGCGCAGGGCAGAGCCGTCCGCGATTTTCAAGGTGAAGCACGAAATCATCACCGGATTTCGGGAGACTTTGTGCACGCTCGGGTTCCAGGAAATCCACACGACTTCGATAGTGGCGGCAGCAACTGAGGGCGGCACGAACCTCTTCCCCGTGGAATATTTTGAGAAAAAGGCATTCCTTGCCCAGTCGCCCCAGCTATACAAGCAACTTGCGGTTGTGGGCGGCATGGACAAAGTGTTCATGACAACCCCCGCATTCAGGGCGGAAAAGCACAACACCACAAGCCATCTCAATGAAGTGCTGCAGATGGACATAGAGATGGGCTTTGCCGACCACAACGACGCCATGGACGTGCTTGAGAAAGTGGCGCTATCGATACTCGGGCGCGTTGAGAAGAACTGCGGCGCGGAGCTTGCTACGCTCGGGACCAAAGCCATTGTCCCGGAGGCAATCAAGCGCCACACGTATTCGAGCCTGGTGGACCTGCTAAACAAAAACGGCGTCAAATTCGAGTGGGGCGAGGACTTCACCCGTGAGACCGAAGGCGAGGTCAACAAGCTCCTCAACGAGGAATTGTATTTCATCACCGAATGGCCGACTGCAATCCGCGCGTTCTATTCAATGCCCAATTCTGAAAGGGACGAGATTTGCAATGCTTTCGACCTCATGTACAGGGGCACGGAGATTTCCTCGGGCGCGCAGCGTATCCACATACCCTCAATCCTGGAAAAGCAGCTCAGGTCAAGAGGGCTTGAGCCTGCCAATTTCGAGTTTTACATAAACGCGTTTAGGGTGGGCGCGCCGCCGCACGCGGGCTGGTCAATTGGGCTTGAAAGGATTACCATGAAGTTGACTGGCCAGCACAACATACGCGAATGCGCAATGTTCCCGCGCGACCGCGTCAGAGTGACGCCTTAGGCAAACGCAGTTGGAAGGTTTTGGGTTTTCAATATGGCAAAAAAACTGGCATTGATAACGAACGACGACGGGCTGTCAAAGGGATTGCTGATTCTGATTGAATCGGCCATTGCCGCCGGGTGCAATGTCGTGGCGGTGGTGCCTGAAAGCCAGCAGTCGGCTGTGGGAAAGAAAATCACATACCACAAGCCCCTGAAACTCCAAAAAATCAGGTTCCACGGGCATGACATCCACCTGATTTCAGGCACGCCCGCTGACGCGATTGCCGTGGCAATCAACATGAAGAAGTTCCTGCCGAAAAAGCCGGACATTGTTGTGGCTGGGATAAACTCGGGGTTCAATGTCTCGATACATTCAATCCTGTCATCAGGCACAGTGGGCGCGGCAATCGAGGGCGCGACCTATAACATTCCATCCATTGCGTTTTCAGCCATGTCAAAGGCGAAAAAGTGGTATAGCGACGACGCGTGGCCACAGCCCGAAGCCATGAAGAAATGGACAACGTATTTCATTTCCCAGAGCCTCAGGCACGGGCTGCCTTCGGGCTGCGACGTGCTAAACGTAAATTATCCATTGAAACCAGCTACTGCCACGTGTTCAGTATGCGTGCCCCAGCTCCAGCATTTCGCCATTGAAATCGAGGAAGAGAAGCACATGTATGCACAGACCGGCTATTGGATTGCGGGTAAGGGGCTCGCAAAGGCGCCCGCGGGGCAGGACGTGGGCGAGCTCATGAAAAACAGGGTGGTCGTCACGCCGCTCTCGCTTGCCATGTCGGAGCCTAGCGCCATCCTCGGCCTCAGGTCAAGATATTCCGGCAGGAAAGTTTCAAAATTAAGATAAAATAACAGACAGCGAGTAGCAAGAACAGATTACGTTTCCTTTTTTTCAAAAGCAAGAAAGGTAATAAATAGTGAAACTAAAATTTCGGTACCAAAATAATACGTTTCAGCTCCGGGTAATCCAAAATGTTTGAGGATTATTGAAAGAAGAAAATATAGTAAAAAAAGCATGATTAATACTAGCAAACCTACACCTAAATATGCTAAATTTCCAGAATTGGGATAGGTATTATTGACAAATTTGATAAAAGACCTAAAGAAAATAATACAATAAGTAGAAACAAAAGCGGTCCGTAAAAAAATTACACCTGTATTAAAATTAGCAGCATATTTTCCGTCACTTGGAATAAAAATAACCAAACTAAAAAAAAGCACTATACTAATAACAAATAGAACTGACATATTAGGTGAATATAGAAATGGTGATGCTAATTTTCTCAATGTGTCTGAGATACACATGATACATCTAGAAATTAAATAATATTTAAATCAAACTCATTTTGAAGAACAAAAAAAAACCTG
>JAKALW010000003.1 GCA_021823945.1 Microcaldota archaeon | reverse complement strand
CGCAGACGACAGCCGCTGACTGCGCCCCCCCCACTATCCCTGCGGACCAGACTTTTGCGAGGGCACAGTGCTACATGAAGCAGGCGGTTTACCAGTCCACAATAGCAAACGACAGGGCTGCGGCAATAAGCAAATGCAACCAGATATTGCAAGACCAGGGCACCCAGGAGTTCACGGACGTCTACCGCACCTGCATTTCGCAGATTGCAAGCAACCTGCAGGACCCTGCCATATGCGACAATATCCAAAATGTCCAGGATTCGTCTTTTTCTACCTGGGCATTGAACCCGCTTAACACATTAAACTCGCAAATAGACGCATGTAAGGGCGCGGCAAAGCCGCCTGCCCAGACTGTATGCGGCACAACGGTGGTCTTCATACTTGCGCCGCTCCTTGCGGTGTTCGCGCTTTCAAGGAAGCAAGGGAAAGGAAAGAAGAAGGCATCTGGCTAACTGCTCTTTAAAATCAGCTGCTTAATGCCGCCGCCTTCTCTGTGTCGCATTGCTAAAAAAGAAGAAGAATCCAGGCTTTGCCTAATCTGCCTGGGCGTCTACGGCTTCGAGGGCCTTTTTGACGCTCATGCCTTCCCTGATGCCAATTTCCTCTGCCCAGGTGGTCATGCCCTTCACTTTCGCCCTGAACACATCCTCAAAGGTCTTGACATTTGTCACAAAGCACGCCACGTCGCCGTGCTTTTCCGACGCAGCCTTGTCTATGTAGCCGCACGCCACATAACCTTTTTTCGCCTTGATTATGATGAGGGGCACGTTGCCAAGCTCAAAGTAGACTCCTGTGTATTTCCTTCCGTTGAATTCCAGGATTTTTTCCATTGTGTTGCACCTTTGAGGGCACTGGCATTGCGGGGCGCATCCCCGCCTGTTTGCCGCCCTTGCTTTTATCTTGGCACCCTTGCCCGTCTAATCGGGCTAATTTGCCCTTTATTGCTGCTGCGCAGTCTCCTGCGCAGGTGCGGCGGATTTTTCCTCCTGCTTCGCACTTTCCTGGGTATTTGAGTCGCCGCCTGAACTCTCGTGCGGCCTTGTGTGCGTCCCGAACCCGCCCCTAAAGCCGCTGTCGCGGAACCCGCCGCCATAAGTGTCGCGCCTCTCCTTCGCGCGCGCTGCCTGCTCTTTCTTCTTCTCGTAAATTCTCTTGTGCTTGCCGCATGACGGGCAGTAGTGGAATTCCCTTGAAATGCTCGTCCTCACGTCGTCGGCTGTCTTGAGGTCAGTGCTGTAAATAGTTGACCTGTAGATTGACACCGCCTTGTCGCGCGGAACTCGTGCGCCGCATGAATCGCAGTTGATAAGGCGTTCTCGCCCTCTTTTCTTATTTCCCATAACCATCACCTATTCTTTGTAAATATGTTGTTTTCCAGCTTAACCGCTATTCTCCCTTTGAGACTCAAAAAGAGCGCCAAGGCCCGTGCCTTCAAGCGTTATTATTTCCGCTTCAGATAATTTAAATATGCCGTTTTTGAAAATCGGGCCCATAAAGCCCGCGCCGCCCCTGTTCAGGGCATTGCCCCCGACCGCGGGGTTGAATGGCGGGACTATGTAAATCGCGCATTTCGGGTTTGCCTTTTTGAACTCCTTTTTCGCCATCTTCGGGTCAATCGGGATTTTTATCCAGGCATGGAACCTGTCCACGCCGCCAAACCTGTTCGTCATTTCTATCGTGGGATGCTCGTGCCCGCAGAAAACATAATCGCAGCCAAAAAGCGCCCCGTCGGGCGCTGCATGGCCGTGGAAAAGGCCGATTTTCATGCCTCCCGCCCTGATTATGCCGCCGCTTGCGCCTATCAGTTCTATGCCTTCTACCCTTTCAATCCCGCCGTCGTGGTTGCCTTTCGCAACCACCACCTTGGCAATCTTTGAAAGTCGCCTGAAAAATTCCATTACCTGCGCGTCTGGCGCCTCTATCCTTTCCTTTACGTCGCCCGTAATTGCTATCCTTTCAATCCTGTTTTCGCGCGCAATCTTTTCTATGCCTGAGAGCATGTTTTCAGACACGTCCCCCAGCCTGACGCCTTTTGAAAATAGCCTGTCCTCTATGCCTATGTGGAGGTCTGAAATTATGAGAGTCCTGCCAGCTATGGCTGCTGGCAAGCCGTATAGAAATCGAATCCCTGGTGCTCTTGTTGCCATAAAGCCCTTTTTTCTCTATTATGCGGGGTTTAGAATGCGCCAGCTCCGTCTTACTTTATCCTGACTGCGTACTTGCCCGCTATCTTCGCGCCAAGCTTGCGCGCGATTTCCGATTTTTCCGCGTCGAAGATTATTATCTGGCTGTTGAACTTGTCGGAGAAGTCTGTCGACTGGCATGCGGGGCAGACATTGCCCTGCTCGATTATGTATCTGCAGTTTTTGCAAGCTTTCATCAAGTTCACCTATTTGGAAAATTTGAAATGACTGTCGGCATCATTCCTTTTTCTTCTCTTCCTTGGCGGGCTTTTTCTTGCCTTCCGCCCTGTCCTCTTTCTCTGGCTTTTCGCCGCCCACCTTCTTTTTCTCGCGCTGCTCTACCCACTCGCTCTTGCCAAGCCCGTCCGGCCTCATTGTGAGCCCTATTTTGGTGTCTGAAACATTGTTCTTCATGCTGACCGTTGAAATCTTGGCGCAGACCTGCTCGCCTTTCCGAAGCACCTTCTTGCTCTCCTTGCCGGAAAGCATTCCTGTCCTCTTGTTGTAGCTGAGGAAGTCGTTTGCAATCTGGGAAAGATGTATCAATCCCTCTACCGGGCCAAGAGTCACGAATGCGCCGAACTCCACTATTTCCGCGACGTCCGACTCTACAATCTCGTTTATGGCTGGCTTGAACACCAGCGCGTCGAAGCTGACGTCCATGTGCGCAGCGCCGTCGCCCGGGATTACCACTCCGTCGCCCTGGGATTTGGAATTCCAGATTGCGAGGATAATGCCATTGTCAGGGTCCATCCTGCGCTCGTACTTGTCGCGAAGTATCTGCGCAGTGGCAGTGTCTATGTCCATGCCGAAATACTCCGGCGGAACCCTTACCCTGTCTGAAACATTGATTATGTTGTACATAGGAAAACACCTGCATGAATTCAATTAGGATTTGTAGTGGTTTATTGGGATACATATGTATTTAACCCTTGCCGGGAAGCCCTGGTTTTGAACTGGCGTGGAAAACAAGGAGCAAACCTGGATTTTTATGCCCGGTTTATAGTCAAAGGAATGGGAAAAAAAGAAAAAAGGGGCGAAGGGCGCCCCAAGGGGGTCGCACCCAGTTCGCAAGGCCTCAAATCAGGTGCAAGGCATACTTGACAAACAGCCCCACGAACAAGATTGAAATGGTGTTCAAAATCTTGATAAGCGGGTTGAGCGCAGGCCCCGCGGTGTCCTTGAATGGGTCGCCAACAGTGTCGCCGATTACGGCGGCAGAGTGCGCAGGGCTCTTTTTCCCGCCGTAGTGGCCCTGCTCTATGTATTTCTTGGCATTGTCCCACGCGCCGCCCGCGTTTGACATGAAGACCGCCATGAACTGCCCTGTCACAAGCGCGCCTATCAGGAGGCCGCCCACCGCAGCAGGGCCGAGGACGAAGCCTACTATGATTGGCGCCGCCACGGCGATAAGGCCGGGCATCATGAGCTCGTCAAGCGCAGCCTTTGTGGATATGTCCACGCATGCGGCGTAGTCCGGCTTTGCCTTGCCTTCCATTATGCCCTTTATGTCCTTGAACTGGCGCCTGACCTCGTTGATGATTTCACCTGCCGCCTTCCCGACTGCCATGATTGCGTATGACGAGAAGATGAAAGGGATGGCGCCGCCTATGAGGACGCCCACGAGGACTGAGGGTTCCATGACATTGATTATGGGCAAGCCCGTCCTGCTCATTTCAAGGCCGGGGACGCCAAGCTTTGCCGCCGCGGCATTGACTTCCTGCGAAAATGCAAGCAGGAGCGCAAGCGCCGCAAGGCCCGCAGACGCGATTGCAAATCCCTTTGTAGTTGCCTTTGTGGTGTTGCCGACCGCGTCGAGCTTGTCCGTCACTGTCCTGACCTTTCCTTCAAGCCCTGCCATTTCCGCTATGCCGCCCGCATTGTCAGCGACCGGGCCGAAAGTGTCGACCGCCACGATTATGCCTGTCAGTGAAAGCATTGCCATGACCGCGACCGCGACTCCGAACACTCCTGCCGCTGCGTATGACAGGATGATGCCAGAAATGATGATTGCCGCGAATGGCGCAGTGCTTTTCAGCCCGACCGCAATGCCCGTGATGACATTGGTGCCCGCGCCTGTGAGCGAGCTTTTGGCAATGTCCTGGACAGGCTTTTTCTCAGTAGACGTGAAATAATCCGTCATCCATACTATCGCAATGGATACCGCAAGCCCGACCACGGACGCGAGGAAAACCCCGAACGGGCCGACATCGCCCCCTGCTGGGATTATCAGGTTTGCCACGCCGTAGAACACGAACGCGCTTACTATGGCGGTCGCGTATATGCCCTTGGACAGGGCGTCCATGGGGTTCCCAGTCTCCTTTGTCTTGACAAAATAAGTGCCTATGATTGAGGCAAGTATGCCTCCCGACGCTATCAAAAGCGGGAAAATCATGCCTGCTATGCCGAATGTGAGGCTGCCAAGTATCATGGTAGCGATGATTGTGACCACGTACGACTCGAAGAGGTCCGCTCCCATGCCCGCGCAGTCGCCCACGTTGTCGCCCACGTTGTCCGCAATGACAGCCGGGTTCCTGGGGTCGTCCTCTGGGATGCCTGCCTCGACTTTCCCGACCAGGTCGGCGCCAACGTCCGCGGCCTTTGTGAATATGCCGCCGCCCACCCTTGCGAACATGGCAATCAGGGACGCGCCAAAGCCCATGCCGATAATCATCTGGAGAAGCGTTGTTTGCGCTCCCGGGCCGGCTGCAATGAAACTTCCGAATATTATCCATAATAAGGAAATTGCAGTCAGGCCGAGGCCGACTACGGACAGGCCCATGACAACGCCCGCAGTGAACGACATTGACAGGGCAGAATTGAGTCCCTTGGTCGCAGCCTGGGTCGTCCTGACATTCGCCTGCGTCGTGATGTCCATGCCTATGTAGCCTGCCCCTGCCGAGGCTACCGCGCCGACAAGGAACGCGATTGCGGTGCCATACCACACGCCGTCCCCGGTGGCGAAGCCCACGCCAAGGAATATGATGAAGATAGCGGCAGCGAACTTTGCCACTGTCTGCGTCTGCCTCTTGAGGTATGCCATTGCGCCAACCCTGATGGCGTCGGCAATCTCGTTCATCTTCTGGTTGCCCTTTTGGGCTTTTGTGACATTCAAGTAAAGGTATGCCGCGCTGCCAAGCGAGAATAGCCCGGCAATGAGCGAGGCTAGCTGTAGCATTAACAGATTATCCATCTTATATGCACCTCAATAGACCCGATATAGGACTCCTTTTGGAAAAAACTAGTTTATAAAAGTAGGGAGTGGCGCCTGCTGCCGCATCCACTGCCTGTTTTGAAGATGATGGGCCGCCTCTTTAAGGCGGGATTCTGATTATCCCGCCTCGAAAAATAAAAAAAGAAGCGCAGCTCTAAGCCTCCTTCATCCTTTTCCATTCTTCGGCTTTTTGCTCCTTTATTCTGGAGTATTCCGCCTCAACATTGTCAGCGAACCTGACAGCCAGGCTTTTGACAATGTCGCTCCATTCCTGCGGTGTTTTGCCGCAGACTTCCTGCCCTGCGGGCGTCATTGCAAGCCCCTTGCCAACAGTTGCCGCGGCTGCAATTGTGAAAATGTCCACCCTTTCATTCGGGTTTTTGTGTGCGCTTTCAAGATACGCGAATATGGCCTCCGGGCCCATGCTTCCGGCAGAATTCCTGTGCTGCTGCCACGTCTTGTAGATTTTTGGCAGCTCGCCTGCCTTGGCATAGGCGAATAGCACTGTTGCGACCTTTTCGCAGCATTCCGCAACCCTGGAAGGGTTTATCCTGCCAACGTGCAGGCGCACGGCAGGCACCTTGTATTCCTTCGCCAGCTTTGTCATCTTGCTTACCTTGGGCTCTTTCCTGTGCCCGTTGCCTTTGTCGCTGGCCAAATCTGACGCCCCAATCTGGTAATCCGAGGTATTGAACACGTTTGGCCCGTTCTTGTGCCTCAACGCGTCAATGGGCTTCATGTTTCCACCGAACCCGTTGCCGCCCTTCCAGGCTGTTTTGGCTATGAACGCATGCGCCACGCCATTTTCCCTGTTTACTACTACTGTCCCGCCGTTTACTACCATTGTATTCGCCCCTCAACTGCTTCCGATTAATACATTACCCTCGCTTCTTTCCAACTGTAGTTTCCATTGCCAGCCGCAAACGGGTTCATGCCCATGAAGGCGTTCCTGTTTTCATTTTTGCCGCCTACGGACTCCTTGGAATCAGTCCCCTTGCCGTCTTTGCAATTGTAGGATTCCATAATGCCTTTCCTTGCAAACTCGCCAGCCTTGTCAGAGCCTGCCGCAGTGTCTGACTTTTCCTTGATTTTTTCAAATGTCTTGTTGCCAGCGCTGTTTCCTGTTTTGGAGCTGCCTTTTCCATTCACCACTGTGCCTGCCTGGTTGTTGCCCGTTCCCTTGGTTTCCGTGATTTGTTTAGTAGTCATAGCGATACCTCTATGCGTTTTGTATTGTTTTCCTTGAAATGCAAAAACCGTCGCCAGCCCCAAGGCGGGGATATATCATGGGAGGTTTTTTTGCGCAAAAAGCGGAATGGTTTTTTTATTTCCGGGTTTTTGCTTGATTTCTTTTGGCCTCCCAGGCCACTTGTCAGGCAACCCGGGCGGTAAAACTAGCTAATAAGAACAAGAAGGACTTCTGAAATGACTGCGCTTTGCAGTGCGGACTTTGTTGCATCCATTGGTTTCATCTGTTCGCCGCTGTGGCGGCAATTTTCATCTGCTCGCCCTGTTTTGGCGCGTGGAGGTTATTCGCCGTTCCCTTATTTTTAAACTTTTGTAACAAAACACAAAAATGTCCATTTCGCAACGCCTGTACAGATGCAGGAAGAAAAGGGAATCCGGGCGGCTTGCAATGCAGGCTGCAAAATGAAAGCCGCCGGTCTTCAAAAAAATTGATTCTTTTTGCGGGGTTTTTGGGCCTAAAACGTCCCAGGCTGGGCATATATGATTGTGACGTTCGCAATGCCAACGCTTGCCGTGTCATTTGCGCACTCGATGTAAACCGCCCTCTTGCCATATTGCCCGCCTATGGTCCACTGGTACTCGTTTGGCTGCCTGGCGCTGACAAAGCCGCTCCAGTCAGACCAGGCATTGTCGTCGTTTTTGAACCGGCATTTGGACGCGTTGTCGTCCGCATATACTGTGAGTTCAATGTTCCTTGAAGTGACCTGTGGCGGGGAGTATTTGACATTCGCCCTGACCGGCGCTGTAACGTTTTCCACGGGCGTGGTGAAAGTGAAGTTTTTGGACACTGCTATGTTCCCAACTTCGTCCATGCACACAATGCTCACATTATTTACCGCCTGCGAGCCAATGCCCGCAAAGTCGAATTCAACATTCATGCCGCTTTTGTACGGGTCATAACCATATACTATTCCGTTTTGCACACCTGTGCAGTTCACAGTGCTCGAAACTGCGTCGCTTGGCCTGAACTTGACCGTGAAGTTCTCCGCATTGAAAGGTATGGACGAGCTGATTATTTCAATCGAAGGCGCGGTGGTGTCAAGCGTGATGCTTGCGGACGCATTGGCTGTTTCGGCCCTGCCGCTTTCGGCATTCCTGCACTCCGCGTTCACGGTGATGTTCCCGTCCGCGCCTGCGAGGGTTATTTTTTGCGACTGGAAGCTTGTGGTGAATTCGCCCTTCGCTGCCCCGTCCTGCCAGAACCTGCACGAGGTCGCGTTTGCGGCCAGGGTTGAAAGCGCCACGTCGCGCGTGCCCGTAACTCCCGCACCGTTCGCTATGACGAGCGTGACCGGCCCGAGCGCGGGCAGCTGCTTTTTCCCGACTGTGGCCGATGCCTGCAGGGTTTTCCCGTCTTCGGCCCCGCTGACAACGTATTTGACTGAGTAGTAGTATGTGCCGTCAGTGTCGGGCGTGTCAATATATTTGGCCGCAGTGACGTTCTTTGCAATCGCGATTCCAATGTCGCCTGCTTTCTGGGACCTGTATATTGAGTATGAGGAAGCGCCGCTCACAGGGCTCCATGACAGGCTGACATCGTATCCGTTTACTGCCGCCTGGGGTTGGATTGACGGGGCGAATGAGGGGAATTCAAGCTTGCCCGTGGCAAGATATAAAACAGCCGCGCCTATAATTGCCACGATTACGAGACCAGCCAAAACAGTAATGCCGATTTTTGCCCAGTCTATGCCTGCGTTTTCATCGTCTTCCATTTTAACCCCCCATAAAACCGCGCAACAGAGCGTTAAAACCCCTTGCATTTGCGCATATTCCAGCAAAAACAGCGCCTTGCGATTTGAATCGCCCATTAAGCGGCCCGGCACGCGTTCCTAATCCATTTTTCTAGCAGTCCATGAAAACCTGCGCAGATTGGCTTTCGCAAAGCCGCGTGGTCCGCTTGCCTTGATTTCACATTATGTCGAGATGGTCCTTTGACCTCAATCCTATGACCTTGGTTTTCTGGGCGCGAAGCCGCTGCTTGAGCAGTATGTCGTTTGTAATCACTATAGCCCCAGGCGTTTCGGCGGCGTATTTGACTATCCAGTCGTCCACCTTCATGTCGCTTTTTATTGTTTCAAGCATGCCCTTGCTCTCAATGTGCTTGAGGTATGCGTGCGCAAGCCTTGCGGCCTTGAATCCGCGCTTTTTTGATTTCACCAGATTGTCAAGCTCCCACAATGCCCTGCTGGTGATTACAAAGGAGTACTTTGTGTCCACGAGCCTTGACACTTCGGTGAGTATGTCTATCCGAAACTGGGGCACGAGCATGAGCGCGTTTGTGTCGAGCACCACATGGCGCATGTTTGGGCCTGCCATGCCCCTGTTCGCCTCCCTCGCCGAGGCAAGAGCCTTGGCGTCTCTTTCTGCCCGCCTTGTTTGCTCAGATATTTCTCGATTTTCCCTATCATCCTTGATTACCATGAAATAATCCCGCATAGCCTGGGCATTGTGCCCCAAAAAGCTCCATTCCGATTATTTATTTAAGGTTTGTCAGGTTAATTAATCCACATCTATGGGCCAGTAGCTCAGCCTGGTTAGAGCGGCACGGGGCGCAAATCCATGGCATCCATTGCCGTATATTTCGCCCTCCCGTAAGTCTTATATGACCCGTTCTAGCACAAAAGAAAAAACGTGTCTAGGCAAGCTGTAGGCCGGGAGTTCAAATCTCCCCTGGCCCAATTTTTATTATTTATTTTTATTTAGTCTGCATTTTAGGTGTCAAATTTGACTAATCCAATCCGCCTCGAAAAGAAAAAATCGCGCACAGTAGGCGCGGGCTACAAGTTCATTGGCAAGCACGACCATTCGGCAGTCAAAATCTGCATGTGGACAAAAAAAGCCATCAGGGGCGAAGGCGTGTGCTACAAATATGCCTTTTACGGCATACGAAGCCACAGGTGCGTCCAGATGTCCCCGGCAGTGCCTTTCTGCAATTGCGCGTGCATACACTGCTGGCGCGACACCTCGGCGCACTTCCTTGGCTGGGAAGGCGGCATTGATTCAGCCCAGGAAATTGCAGAAGGCTCAATCAAGGCGCAACTCCACATGATTAACGGGTTTCCCGGAAGCCCCAAGACAAACATGTTAATGTTCAAGGAAGCCACTCTCCCGAGGCATGTGGCGATTTCCCTTGACGGCGAGCCAACTCTTTACGAGCAGCTGCCCGAACTGGTCAAGGAATACCACAAGCGCGGCATGACTACGTTCATTGTGTCAAACGGCTCGATGCCTGCAATGCTTGAAAGGTTTGAGAAAGAGAACGCGCTTCCCACGCAGCTTTACGTTTCGTTCAATTCCCCGACAAAGGAGAGGTATGGCAAAATCGTGGTGCCTCTTGTCAAGGACGCTTGGGAAAATTATACTGGCTCGCTGCGCTTCCTTGAAAAAATCGGAAAAGAAATTCCGTCCAGGTCGAAGACGCGCACTGTCCTTAGGATGACACTCGCGCTTGGCCATAACATGGACGACATTGATGGCTACGCTGAGCAGGTCAAGATAGCAAAGCCACATTTCATCGAGGTAAAGGCATACATGGCTTTGGGTTCTTCAAGGGCGCGGTTGGGTCCATCCCGCATGCCAACCCACGCGCAGGTAAGGGAATTTGCAGAATTGTTTGCAAAAAAGGCGGGCTATGTTGTTTCAGTCGAGCACGTGCCATCGCGAATTGTCTTGCTGTGCCGGGACAAGGAATGCGAGAAAGAGCGCATCATAGACTTCAAGACGCTGGGCTGCGATGTCTAATATGCAGATTCTGATTTTTCAATATGCTAACTATTCATTGTCCTTTTCAAGTGAGAAGAATGCTTTTTCTTTGAACCCAAACAGTCTGGCTATTAGTATAGATGGAAATTCCTGTAATTTAACGTTATACCAGCTTATTCTTTTGTTGTATACTTTGCGCTCGTACATTAATTCATTTTCCACGTTTCTTATATCTCTTTGAAGGAGTATGAAACTCTTGTCTGCTTTAAGTTGCGGATATCTCTCCTGAACAATCATCAATTTTGAGAGCGCAGCTTCAAGTATATTCGCCGTTTTTATTTTTTCATCTGGAGTTTTACTTTCGCCCCACTGAGAACGCAATCTAGTCACTTCTTCAAGAGTGCCTTTTTCATGTTTGGCGTATCCTTTGACACATTCAACTATTGCTGGAATCATGTCAAATTTTTTCTTTAAATGTGCTTCAACATGGCTTGCCTGCCTGTCCACATTCATTCTTAGATTAACGAGCAGATTGTATGTCTTGTAAATATAGTAGAGTATGAGGACAAAAACAACTAATACAGCAGCCAGTAGTATTTCAATCATCTTCTCCCCCCTAAAACTTTACTGCTTTTTTGTAATAATCTTCTTTTTTATCCAGATTTTTTGGTTTTATACTTACCTTGAAGTATCTCACCATTTCTTTGATGGCATCCTGCTTAGTCCTCATACCATTGACAATTTTGTAAACTTCAACTATCTTGTCCTCATCTTCGGACATTTCGAGTAATATCTTAGTCATTAGTAACTCCATATTATACTATGTTATATAGTATTATAATACTATCTATTACAGAGCCATAGCTAGTTTGGTTTTGAAACGAATGTGGTCAGGCGTCTTGGTTTAGAAGCCATCACATAAAGTCAGCCAATGAAGCTGTCTTTTTCACGGGCTTTGCTTCCTGTTTTGGCTCTGATTCCTTGGGCTTTTCAGTTTTTTCCTTTTTCATGTCCGAAACGGCTTTCTCTTTCTTGCCTTGTTTCTTCTCATGGTCTGGCTTGATGGCTTCTACCGCATCCTTCTTCTCGTCTGTTTTTTCATGGGCGGAATCCATCAAGCCGCCCCTTTTCGCGCCCTCCTTGACGTATTCCCTCTCGATTTCCGTGCGCTCTTTTTCCCTTTTTTCATAGGGCTCCTTGTCGCGTTCAAGCGCGTCTTTTATCGTGCTTTCAGTGGATTTGCACACAAAGGCAAGCTCCTCTGTCTCAAAGCCCCAGAAATCGCGCACAAGGTTTGGGTGCGCCTTGAACTGCGCGGAAATAATCGGGAAAAACCACGGCGCGTCGCGCGTGGGGCAGTGCGCAGCCTTGGTGATTTTCTTTGCCGCCTTTTTGGCGGTGCCGAATGTTTTTGAGAACTTGTAATTGAAAGGCGGCTTCTCGTATTTCACGTATCTCGACGCGGCGCCCTGCCTCGCCACCGCCACCCCGCCGCTCATGAGGTCGGACGAGTATTTCAAAAGCGCCCAGTACTGCCTCTTCATTATCCTGCCGTCAAACATGTCAGCCCTTGAAAGCATGTTGAACCCGCGCTCCAAAGCAATGGCGTGCGCGCCCGAGCTTGAGCCTTCGCCGTCCTGGAACTCAAACGGCATGTTCCAGCCAATCCATGACTTGATGTCGTCGTGCTCCTCGCCGCAGGCGAAGACGGCAGCACGCGCGTCGGCGTATTTCGAATGGAACACCGCGCGTGCCGCGTCGTATATGCTTTTCTCGCGGTCTCGCGCGCTGTCCAAGTTTTTCGACTGCAGGTCATTGATTGCCGCGCGGATGTCGTCGGCGCAGTTTTTAACTATCGCGTCTATGTCCTTTGCCGCAAACCCCAATTTCTCTGCGTCGTTTATGCGCTCAAGCTGCTTTGTTATGAGCGCTGAATTGAGGCGACGGAGCTCCACCCGCGTGCACGCGTATCTCAGGGAGGCGATTTTCTGCTCCCAGAAATCAGTGGCTGTGAATATGACCGGGTTTGCAGACTGCGCCGCAAGCTCTGCCATTTTCCTGACGCCTTCCCTGTCCTGCCTGAAAGTCAGGTCAACATCCTCGAATATGACAAGCCTCGGCTTGCCAAATAAAGTCGCGCTTGTTGTCGAGAACCCGATTGTCCTTTCAAGTCCGTCCGCATTCCTTGTCTCGGAGGGTGTGGAGAAGTTCATGTCCCAGCCATGGGCTTTCGCACCGAGCATCGCTAAAGTCGTCTTGCCGCTGCCGCACGGCCCTGTGATGATGAGCGGCTTTTGCCTCTTGCCGCGCGCCCATTCCAGCGCCCACTTGCGCACCATGTCCACGGCGTCCCTGTTCCCCAGGAACTCCTCGAACGTGGCAGGCCTGTATTTTTCGCTTAGGTCTTCCATTGCGCCACTCTTAGCTCTTGCAAGGTTCAAAAGCTTTGAGGGGATGCGTTTCCACTGCCCCTATTACAATAATCTAATTAACCCAATCCTAGCAGTATTATCCAGTGAATCACAGTTTTGGTGTAACATATGAAAGCAGCGCTCCTTGACTTCCGCGGCACGGCCCTTGCAGCCATTTTCGGCATAGCCATGCTGACCTTTGGCGGATGGGAAGCCCTGCTGCTCATGCTCATTTTCCTGATTGCAAGCGTGATTGCCACAAAGCACGGGTATGAAGAAAAGCGCGAGCTGGGCATATACGAGCATGAAAGGAGCTGGGAAAATGTGCTTGCAAACGGCATAGTCCCGGTCATTTGCGCTTATCTTTCGCCCACAATTGGCATATGGCCAATGATTGGCTCAATTGCCGCAATCACTGCCGACAAGTTCGCGTCAGAGCTTGGGGTTTTGTCTTCGACGCCAATCTCCCTTTTCAGCCTGAAGCCAGTGAAGCGCGGCGTTTCTGGCGCAATAACGCCTTTTGGCACTCTTATGAGTTTTGACGGCGCGCTCCTGATAGGGGTCGCGGTATTTGTTATCTACGGGCTTGTGGACCCCTGGAAAATCCTGCTTGTCGGGCTTGCCGGATTTGCTGGCTCGCTTGTGGACTCGATTTTCGGCGTGTTTGAAGAGATGGGCATAGGCACCAAGGCCACGACCAATGCCATATGCGCGATAACTGGCGCAATCCTGGGCTATTTCCTGTTTTAGGTATGCCCAGTGAGTGCGAAATGGCCCCCATTTCCTGTTTTGGATTTGCTCAAGCGAGTGCGAAATAGCCATTCTTAACTCTATGATTCCTGTATTGTCCCCAAGGGCATTGCATGGCAAGCAAATCCAGTTCGCTTGTTTCAAGATGTGGCAGGAACATTGCCCTCCCCAACGCTATTTCCAATTCAGGGATGTGGCAGGAACATTGCGGCAATCTGCGCATTGAAGAAGATTACAATCAAAAGCCCAATGAGCAGGAACGGGAGGAATGGGGGCATGCCAGTGTAGACAGGCACGGATTTCAGCCTGGATTTTTTAATTGCCGCAATGTTTTTCTCGTCAATGAGCCTGCCGATGCCGAATTTTTGCACAAGTGCGGTGTCAAGTTTTTCAACAGCCACCACGTCTTCAAGCTCCAGTTTCGACACAGGGACGAATTCAATCATAGAGTCCTTTATGTCCGGCATGAAAAACGCGAAAAAGAAAAGCAGGCACGGGAATGTCGAGGCCAGAGCCGCCTTGCCCGCATCAATGCCTAGGTATGAGCTTAGGAAAAGGAAACCCACACTGAATATGAGCGCCAGCCCGGCTGCAAACGCAATTCTCTTTTCAATTCCCATGAATTTGCCCGCGCTTTTTTTCTTGGCAATGCCTACTTTTGCGAAATAATAAAACGCCATTATGTATGAAAACGAGACAACAGCGGCAAAGAAAACCAGAAGAACTGCCGGTATTGCGAAGCTGAAAGCGGCATACCCCCAGTCGGCTGTAAGGCTGACGAACGGAATCAAAAGCGCTATCGAGCAGAGCACGAAAACGTCCGCAAGCCCCATTTGCCCTGTTTTATATGACACATATCCTATGGCGGCTATCACCGCGGCCTGCAATGCGCCTTGCAAAAATCCTGCCTGCCCGTTTATTGCAAAGGACGCCACGGCGGCAATCCCAAGAAATGCCCAAAGCAGGTTTTCGGGTATGTTTCTTTTGTTGAACAGGTCGTAATACGAGCACGCAATTCCGAACGCGACAGCTATCGCGGCTGCGGCTATGTTTATGTTTTCGAACATTGCAATCCCCCATTGGGTTATGATGAATAATCATCTGGGCAGCTGCGCCTTTGCCCAAATCCTGGGCGGAAGCAGGCACGACATGTAATTGTCCTCCACGCCAGTCATTACCAGGTCCTCGCACACCGCCGCCTTGCCAATCGCGGACGCGAAGCTTGGCTTTGTCCTGCCATTGTCAGAGCTTACAAGCTCCTTTATGTAAGTCCCGCACTCGGCAAAAATGTCCGACTCGATTTTCCCATCCGATATCTTCGCCCGGACCTTGAATATTTTTTTCATCCTCGTCCTGTCAGACCTGCGCCGAAGCACGCGCTCGGGCGTCTGCTGCGCAAGCGTGGCGCCTGACAGCGCTTCCAATTTCTTTATGTCCGTCGCTGTCGGGGCGGGTTTGAGCGCGACAGTGGCGTGGTAGTTCTTGTCGAACCTGGAATTCTTCACAACCTCTACCATTCCCTGGCTCACAAAAACAAGGCTTCTCACCCTGACTTTCCCAGCCTTGTTTATCATGGCCTGCGCTTTTTCCAGGCTGATTGCCTTTTTGAGCGGGCTTTGCAGCTCTATTACGAACGGCCTGCCTTCGCCAATGTTCCTCACGTCCACATCCTCCCTGCCACTGCCGTGGAATTTCGAGCCTGCAATCCCTGCGTGGGAAAAGCCAGCCTCAATCTGCTGATGCACAGAGTCTTCAAAGCGCGTGCCTGACATGCCGCAGCGCTTGCACCCTCTCCCGTCGCACCAGGAACAAAGCCATTTTGTCTGGCTCAGCCCGACCTCAAGCTTCTCGTACCTGCCGAAAACGAAAACATTCTCATTCTGGAAAGCGTGCCTGCCCGTCCTGAAATTGAGCCTGAGGATAGCGCATCTCCCTGCCGCACCCTGTCTTTTCCCGGTAATTTTTCGCGCCAAAATGCCGGCTTTCCTGTTGATGTCGTTTTTTATCGGGGTTATTTTTGCATATCCTTTTTCGCGTATCATCTGCGTGTCTGCCGCATCGCACGCGCCGGGGACAGTGCTTGCCACCCTGAACGAATCGAATTCCAGACCGGCGTCCCGCGCGCCTGCCCGAGCTTCCTTGCACGCCGCCTCAATCTGCTCGAATATGCCGCCGCACGCAGCGCACGCAGTTCCGGGTTTAATTTTGCGCGCTGGCAGGGGTTCAGAATACCTCTCCGCGCACGCCTTGCACAATTCCATGGCTTTTGATTTGCCGCGCTTGTTTATTATCCTAACCGCCAACTGGCCGCGGTTTGTCCGCCGGCTGGCGAACAACCGCCCGCGGGAATCCGGCCCGCGGCGTGTCCCGGCAGCCTCTCCGCAACAGGTAGCAAAACAAGGGAAAGTTCATTTGTGTTTATTTATGTCAATATGCGAAGTTATATAAACTCTTGTTGGCAATAATAGATGTTTGTGGTTGTAATAGAAAGTGTAGTATCATGTGATTAAACAAAAGCTTTTAAATAGGCGACGCACATATATGTCCATTCCAATCAAACGGTGACCAAAAATGTCTCGCGGCAAAAGAATCGTACTCGAAAAAAAATTCAAGGACCCCGTCATTTCCCGAATCAAATCAGTCAAGGTCCCAGAACTGAAGAGAGACAGGTCTGCAAGGGAAAAAAACATAAATTCCAACATCCAGGACATAGTTACGCAGGCGCAGGTCTTGTACGAGCAGGACAAGCTTGAGAAGGACGCGCTCAAAAGCATGGGACTTTATACGCTTGAAGAGGCGCATGAGGAGCTCAAGCGCAATGGCATTAACATATCATTTCGGGCATTTGGCGGCCGCGTAGAGCGCAGGTCAATCCCGTCTGCGAAGATAGGCAAGAAAAGGCTCATACCCAAGCCGGCCATCCATGACTGGGTCGCGCTTAAAAACGAATATTACACAATGAAAGAGGCATATACCTCCCTGAAAAAGCACGAGGACATAAACTTCAGGGCTTTTATCGGCAGGGTAGAGAAAAATTCCATTCCTTCTTTGAAGATAGGCACGCAGCGCTGGGTGCCAAAGACATCGATTGACGGCCTCGTGCACGTGGTTTCCAATTATTACTCGGTTGGCGACGCTGTCGATTTCCTGGAGCAAAAGGGCGTCAAGATCAAGAGGAACGCGTTTGAGCGCAGGCTTGACAGGAACAGGATTCCTTTCGAGAAGGTCGGCGGCAGGCGCATGATTTCAAGGGACATCATGGAAGAGCTTGCCGCAAAGGAAATCGCCCTGCGCACTATCTGAGC
>JAKALW010000135.1 GCA_021823945.1 Microcaldota archaeon | reverse complement strand
TCTTGGCATCGCAACACATAGGAACGCAGCATTCACTTCTATCCCTAACGTAAGTGGTTTCGACGTGAATGTTGCAACGAACGACTGCGGTCAAACTGCTAATATGGCAGCCAGGATGTTCGCAATCATTTGGCGCTTATCCGCAATCGTTCGTGTGTTTGGGCTCCGCTGCCAAGAAACAGTTTCGCGCTGGGGCACAAGTCCCTGACCGGGCACGCCTTGCAATCCGGGTTCCTCGCCATGCACTTTGCCCTGCCGTGGAAAACAAGCACGTTTGACACAATGCCCCATTCTTCCTGCGGGAATATGGCCATCAATTCCTGTTCAATCTTGTCCTGCCTGTCAGTGTCCGCCCAGCCAAGCCTCTGCGAACAGCGTATGTTGTGCGTGTCAATCGCTATACCCTCGTTCTTGCCATATGAATTGAAAAGCACGATGTTAGCGGTTTTCCTCGCAACGCCCGGGAGTTCGAGCAGGCCTTCCATCCTGTCAGGCACCTTGCCCCTGAACTTTCCCACAATCAGGGAGCACGCCGCCTTGATGTTTTTCGCCTTGTTCTTGTAAAACCCGGTCGAGCGTATCATGCCTTCAAGCTCCGCGGTGTCAGCCTTTGCAAATGCGGCCGCGTCGGGATACATGGCGAAAAGGGCCGGCGTAACCATGTTGACGCGCTTGTCAGTGCACTGGGCCGAGAGTATTGTGGAAACCAGGAGCTGAAGCGGGTTATTTGCATCTAGGGAGCAGCACGCTTCAGGATATGACATTTTGAGTATCCCGAACGCCTTTAACGCGATTGGCTTGCCAACAAGCCTTATTTTCGCGGTTTTGGTTTTTGCCATGAATTAATACTATGATGGTATTGATTTAAATCTTTCTTGCAAAACATATATCCTGGGAGTACATGTTTTCAGGGTGGTTTCCATGGCAGTCATAGAGCTTGACAATTCAACGTTTGCAAAGAAAGTCCTTGAGCACAGGGGGAATGCTGTTGTGTATTTCTACGCGGAGTGGTGCAGCGACTGCAAGCGCGCGTCGCCATTCATGGACGCCATCGCGGCAAAGGAGAAGGGCGTGCATTTCTTCAAGCTTGACGCCCAGAAGTTCCAGGGCATTGCAGACAAGTTCGGTGTGGAATACTACCCCACCATAGTGTTTTTCAGGTCCGGCAAGGCGCTTGGCGGGCACATATCAGAGCCCCAGGCCCAGCGCGACATAGAGGAGTGGCTCGCAGTCAGGCTTTCCGCAAGCCAGGAATGATTCCCTCCAGGGCTTTATCGCGCCGGCCCGCGCTTTTAATAAAAACCGGGCGATTTCTCCTCGTTTGTTATTAACTTTTATGAAAATGTTAATAAAACGCGCGCGCGCAAATACTGCAAGTGATTCCATGAAATTCCTGGGTTTTTCAGCATTGTTCGCGGCAGCGCTCGTGCTTGCGCTTTCAGGATGCACAACAACTAGGCCTGCCAATGACGGCTCGGGCAGGCTAAGGGTGGCTGTTGACATTTATCCATATGAATTCATCGCGCAGCAGATTGGCGGGGACAAAGTCGATGTGGTCCGCCTTTTCCCCGACGGTGTCGAGCCGCACACCTACGAGCCCGCGCCCCAGGACATTGTCGCAATCCAGCAGGCTGATTTCTTCGTTTATAACGGCATTCCAATGAATTCGTTCGAGGCGGGCTTTGTAAAGAATTCAGCAGGAAATCTGAAGATAATCTCCGCGTCTGATGGCATTCGCCTCCTGCGCTCCTCTGATTCCGGGGAATCAGTGCCAGGGGAAAACGGCATCGCTTACAACCCGCACATCTGGCTCGACCCGCAAAACATGATAATCATTTCGAGGCACATGGAAGCGGCGTTCGAAAACGCAAGCCCTTCAAATGCCGGGTATTTCAGGAACAACACCGAAACCCTCATTTCAAGGCTTGAGGCGCTTGACTCCAACCTGTCGGCGCAGGCAGCCGCATTCAAGAAAAGGGAATACGTGGGGTTCCATCCGGCATTCAATTATTTCAACCGCAAGTACAACCTGAGCTATGCCGCCAATATAGAGGAAATCGCGGGAATAGAGCCAAGTGCCCAGGAGATGGCAGGCATACTTGACATTGTGAAAGCGCACAACCTAACGGCCATTTACGCGGAGCCATTATTTGACCCGCGCTCGGCAAATGCCATATCCCGCGAGGCTGGCGTGCAGGTCCTTTACTTGTCGCCAATGGACTCCATAACCAAATCCGACAGGGCGGCAGGCAGGGATTATTTCTCAATCATGCAGGCGAACATGGACGCGCTTGGGCAAAGCCTGAACTAGGACCCTATGCGGCATAATGCCCCTGGACAATTGCCAAAGCCCGGGCGCAACATCCCGGGCAATCAAGGCATTGTCTGGCATGCCAGGCCAGGGGGTAACAGAAACGCAATATATTATTAATCCGGGCATGAAAGGTATTTCAATGGGAGCGCACAAGGTAAATCCAGCCATAAAAGTCTCGAAACTGTCATTCAGCTATGGCACTTCAATGGCCTTGCAGGACGTCTCTTTCGAAGTCGAGGACGGCGGGTTTTTGGGGCTTATAGGCCCGAATGGCAGCGGCAAGACCACGCTTGCAAAAATCCTGTGCGGCATATTGCCGTTCTCAAAGGGCAGCGTCGAGGTGCTGGGCGCAAAATACACGGGCATGGTGGGCGGCTCAAAATCGACTGCCTATGTCCCGCAAAAAGTCAATCTTGAATCTTATTTCCCTCTCACTGTATTTGAGGCGGTTTCGCTTGGCATCAGGAGCGTCTCGCTGTTCAATCCCCCATCGCCGCACGCGAAGGCTGAAGTCGAGCGCACAATCCAGAGCCTTGGGCTCAAGGCATTCACAGGCAAGAACATAGGCGAGCTTTCCGGCGGGCAGCTCCAGCGCGTGTTCCTGGCAAAGGCACTTGTGTCTGAGCCGAAAATCCTGATACTTGACGAGCCCACCGCGGGAATTGACGCCACAAACCAGACAAACCTCGCCCAGATACTTTTGGACCTTAATGCCAAAGGCACCACAATCATACTCGTGTCGCACGACCTGTCGTTTTTGGGCGTGCTGGCAAAACAGGTAATCTGCCTGAACAAGACAGTCCATTACTGCGGAGTGCCGTCGAAGCTGGACCCTGCGGCCCTCAGGAAGGCGTATGGCGCGGAAGTATCCCTTGTGGGGCATACGCATACGCATGAGTTCACGCTTGGCAAGTGAGGCAATTGGCATGGCTTTCCCACTCGAATATCCCTTTGTCCAGCAGGCTATGATTTCAGGAATACTCATAGCAGTCACGTGCGGCGTGCTCGGCATTTACGCGGTTCTCCGCAGGCTCTCGTTCCTTTCCGATGCCATAGCGCATACGTCGCTGATGGGCATTGCCGCGTCCCTGCCCTTGGGCATCAACCCGACAATAGGCGCTTTCTTCGCAGCAATACTTGCGAGCCTCGGCATACGCAAAGTCGGGAAGGGGAATATTTCAAATGACGCGAGCATGGCAATCATATTCACATTCGGGCTCGCGGCGGGCATAATCCTGCTTTTCATGTTCAAGCCCACGTCGGTCGACGTGACGTCTTTCCTTTTCGGGAGCATTCTTTCGATTGACCAGTCGGATTTCTTTTTCAGCATGGCAATAGCGGCGATTTCCCTGTCAATCGCGGCGCTTATGCACCATGACCTTGTCCATGTCTGCCTTGACGAGGAC
>JAKALW010000134.1 GCA_021823945.1 Microcaldota archaeon | reverse complement strand
TTCTAACTAGTCCTGCTCCTTGTGCTCGCCGGGGATGCCGTAGATGATTTTGCGCCTTGGCCGCCTGCGTTCCCTGCCCTGCCTCTGCCCGCCGGAATAACCGGCGCCCTGCTGCTGCCTGTTCTGGCCTTGCCCTGGCTGGAAACCGCGCCTCTGCTGTTTAGGCTTTTGCTGCTGGGGCTCTCCCTTGTTCCCAAGTATAAAGTGCCTGCCAGTCTCAATGTCAAGGATGAGAAATGATTTTGAGCCGAGCTGGAAAGTGTCGTTGAGGAGCTTTACAGTCTGCGCCAGGTCGAGGCTTTGCGATTTGGAGCTCATGATGAAGACGCAGTGCCTCGCGCCTGAGAGCACAAGTTTCCTCAATGACTGGTAATACTCGCCCGGATTGCCGAACTGAACCTCGATTGCCACGCGGTGGTCAGGCTTTATCCATTCGCAGTCAACGTCCTGCCCGACAATCACAGTGTATCCCGCCGACTCGCCGGACTCGCTCAAAAGCTCTATTATCCTCTGGCGCATGCCCGCGCCCTCGGGCTTTTCAAGCGAAATGATTTTCGAGAAGATTTCCATTCAAAGCAAATCCGCGCAAGCGCATTAAGACAATTTCCAAACTCAGTGGGCATATGGGCATAAACCAAATGCGAAAGAACGCCTTAATCCCTTGGTTATGTCACTTATTGAATACAAAAGATAAAAATCCTTAGTAATTTGGTATTAATTTGCCCCGGAAGCGATTTGCATGCTGGTAGCGCATGATTCACTGCCTGAGCCGCCCGGAGAGCGGCGTCGGCGGATAAAGAAGGATTAAATACGGGCAAAGGCAAATCCGGGAATGGGGGGAGATTGCTGTGGCTGTAGCTAAGATTCCTGCATTAAAACCTGATTCTGGGCTTGTCACTTTCAAGGAAGGCGAGTATTTGGTGAGCCTTGCCCGGAAAGCCGCGACCACATACGCTGAGAAGCGCGTGAAAATCGAGCCTGAAATCGAAAGGGGCGTGCTTGGCAAGGACAGGGGAGTATTTGTCACGATTGAGGAATACCCAAGCCATGACCTGCGCGGGTGCATTGGCTATCCAATGCCTGTGGCGCCGCTTGCGCGGGCAGTGTGCGACAATGCCGTGAACGCGGCATTTGACGACCCCCGCTTCGCGCCAATGTCAGCCTCCGAGTTCAAAGGAGTCACGTTTGAAGTGAGCGTGCTGACCATCCCGAAAAAAATAGATTACAAGAGCCCTGAAGACCTTGTAAAGCAGGTGAAGATTGGCAGGGACGGGCTGATTGTCAAGTCCGGGTTCTACTCAGGCTTGCTCCTTCCGCAGGTGCCTGTTGAATGGAAATGGGATGTTCCTGAGTTCTTGTCGCACACGTGCGACAAGGCGGGACTGCCTGCGGATTATTGGAAAGCGGGGAAGCCCGAATTCCAGTCCTTCAGCGCCCAGATTTTTTCCGAGGAAAAACCAAATGGCAAAGTGATAGAAAAAATGTAGTGCATTTTTTCTAGACTTGCCCGATAGGGCAAGTAGATAGAAAAACCATTGGCATGATAAGCAGGGCAATAGCGAAAAACCATGCCAGGAACTAATTGGAAAATCAACGCTTGACTGGCTGGAAAATCAGCAGTCTGGCATGCACCCCTTGGAAATCCAGGCTTGGCAATAGTGTATTAAACTTGGAAGTGGCATGTAATACTAGGGGTTTGTGGATTATCATGGCAACAGGCAAGGTCAGGATTGAGAACGGGCAGGTTATCCTGGTTTTCGACCAGTCAGCACAGGAAATTTTTGAAGGCATGGGCTCAGTGCGCGCCACAAAGGCACGGAAAGGCCTTGTCATAATCGAGAGCGAGGAAACACTCCACCCGGACTCGCCAAAGCCGCTTATTCTCCCGACAGTCAAACCCGAAGGCATGCTCACGCAGGAGCAGGGGTCTGTTTTGCAAAAACTCATTTCGCTCAGGTTCGAGGAAAGGACTCCCACAAATGTCCAGGGCATGCTGACAGGGAGCGAGGGCAATGTCCTTGAATCCATGCTCGAATCAGGCATGATAAAGCTGTACAAGGGCGGGAAATACGCAAAGACGGGCGTAATCAGCATTCCCGACTCGATTTTCCCGAAGATTCCAAAAGAGGGCGGGGCGCAGCAGCAGAAATATGCTGAAGGCGCGGCGCAAAAATACGCGCAGGGCGCAGGAGCAGGCCAGAAATACTCCCCAGGCCACGGGCAGGCGGGCTCTCCGCAAACACAATCAGAGCCAAGGCAGCCATCCAGCGATTCCACTTGGGCAAAGAGGCTTGAGAAGCTCGGCTATATCATACTCCAGGACGATTACGAGGCAAAGGAGGCGTCAAACGCGCTCTCCGCAATGATAAAGGAAGGCAAGGTGAAAGGCGTGCGGGCGTTCGACAAGCGCTATTACATTGCTTCAAAGGATTTCTACGAATACCACAGGCCCACGTTCCTTGACAAGCTTGAAAAAGCCAATTATACCCCGGAATCCATTGCAAAGGCGGTGTCCGTGGAGCCTGAGGCAGCAATGGTGATGCTCGCCTTGATGTCTTCAGAGGGCGAGGCGCTGGAAAAGCGCAAAGGTACATATTCGCGCGCGTGATTGTTATGGGTGGGATAAAGGACTGCGTGCATGGCATGATTGGAATCTCCGATTTGGAGGAGAAGATAATCGATACCCGGGATTTCCAGCGCCTCCGCTCTGTCAAGCAGTTGGCATTTGCAAGCCTGATTTACCCTGGCGCCAACCATACCCGCTTTGAGCATTCCCTCGGCACAATGCACCTGTCGGACTTGTACTGCGAGTCATTGAAACTGCGCGGCGGCAAGTCACAGCTTCTCCGCCTCGCGGCGCTCCTGCACGACGTTGGGCACATGGCGTTCTCCCATGAGTCCGAAATAGTGCTGGAAAGGTATCTTGGCGACCATGAGAAAATCGGGTTTGAGAAAATCAAGTCCGGTGAGATTGGCGACATGATAAAGACGCAGTACACCATGGCCGAGTTCGAGAAGGTGTTTTTCGGCACCGGAGTCGGCCAGGCAATACATTCCGATATTGGCGCCGACAGGATTGACTATATCATGCGCGACGGGTATTATACCGGCGTTGGCTATGGCATAGTCGACCATGAGCGCGTGATTTCCCAGGCAAAGTATGACACCAAGCACGGGCTTAGGATTGCCCAGGGCGGGCTTGAGGCAACGGAGAGCCTGCTGATTTCAAGGTTTTTGATGTTCTCAACAGTCTATTACCACAAGACAGTCAGGATTGCGGCCGCCATGATAAGGAAGGCAATCAAGGATTCGGTTGCGCGAAAGGAATTCGACCCTAAGCTTGCGATAAACCTTGGCGATTATGACATTATGCAGGAGCTTGGCAAGACATCGTCCGCGCAGATAATCACCGACTTGAAAAACCGCAGGCTCTACAAGGAGGCATATTCCGCGCCCATTGTGGACGAGGTCCTGACAAGGCAGGAGGCGGCGCGGCTCGAATACGAGCTTGCGGCGCGCTCGGGCGCCGACGTGATTGTGGACGTGCCCACAGTGTCATACAAGAAGGCGACTTTGAAAGTCGAGATGGACGGGAAAGTCACAAACATCGAGAAGGCGTCGGCGCTTGTCAAGTCGTTGGAGCAATCAGAGAAAAGGAGGCTCAAGCTGATTGTAATCTGCCACGAAAAGGACAAGGACAAAGTCAGACGCGCGTGCGAAAG
>JAKALW010000133.1:1819-3800 GCA_021823945.1 Microcaldota archaeon | reverse complement strand
GCCCGCTATGCCGTTCTCTTCCTCGGACCGGTCTTTTCGAAGTGGACGATGGTCCAGACAATGCATTCCCATGCCAAGTGACGCAATGCTTCCCATCAAGCCCGAATTCTCAGGTGTTTCCCTGACAGCTTCCTTTGAGACGGGCTTGAAAAAGCTTGGCCAGCCAGTGCCTGAATCGAATTTGGAATCCGACGAAAAAAGCAGAGTTTTGCACGCGACGCAGTAATATTTTCCCACGCGATGCTCATTGTTATACTTGCCAGTGAATGGCATTTCTGTGCCTTTCTTGCGAAGGATATCATACTGTTTTGGCGTGAGGCATGACGCCCACTTCTCCTCGGACTTCTCAACGCCTGTCCCGGATTTTTTGGTATTTTTCATGTCATTACCCGTTTTCAAGAGGGTTAAACATCATCAACAGCCCGTGCAGCGTGACAATTAGGATTAAAATAGTATTAAATCATTGCCATATGAATAGTTGCAGGCGAATATAGATAATGGCCCTGTTTTGGCGGGGCGTTCAAAATGTCAAAACAGGTGAGATAGTGGCGCACATTTTTGAAGGGGATTTCAGGAAACTTGAATCTGAAGAGCGCAGAAAACTGCTCCCTGCAAATGAAATACTCAGGGAGGCGGGCGTTGCAAACGGGGAGACAGTGGTGGATTTTGGCTGCGGCATCGGCTATTTCACAATTCCCGCGCTTGACATTGTCGGCGAGAATGGCAAGGTCAGTGCTATAGACCTGTCAAAAGAGAGGCTTGAAGAGCTTAAAAGGCGGGCAAATGGCAGGAAAAACCTGGAGATAGTGAACGCGGACAGCATGGACGGAATATCGCGTGCCGATGTCATACTCGCCATAACAGTGCTGCACGAAATAGACGGGCAGAGGGAATTCGTATCCAAATGCATGGCGAGCCTCAACCCTAATGGAAGACTCGTAGTGATAGATTGGGCAAAGAAAAAAACCAGCATGGGCCCGCCAATCGAGCACAGGATAGGGAAGGAAGAAGTCATAAAAATGGCAGGCAAAAGCCCAGTGGAACACAAAATAGACGGCAATTTTTATTTCCTGGAATTCCGCATATGAACCGGCAATGCAGCAGGTTAGCCATAGTTCATCGGAGCGGATTTTTGGCAGGGAAAAACACAAATTAAGGGTGATGGCATGGCAGTAAAACCGGAAATCGCATTCGTGATAGCTTTTGAGAATTTCAGGGACGAGGAGTTTTTCGTCCCGTACGAATACCTGAAAGGCAAGGCTAGTTGCGAGGTTTTCAGCATAAAAACAGGCATTGCGCGCGGGAAACTGGGCGGGATTTTCAAGATAGAAAAGCTCATTGACGCGATTGATGCGGAAAAATTCGGCGCAATTATTTACATTGGCGGACCTGGCACTCCAAGCGTCCGGGCATATCCCCAGGCAATTGAAAAGGCGAGGGAAATGAACAGGGCTGGAAAGCTTGTCTGCGCGATTTGCTGGGCTCCTACAATCCTTGCAAAGGCGGGCGTCCTTGAAGGCAAGAAAGCCACTGTCTGGCTCGGCTTTGACGATGAATATGGCATGCCGACTGACAAGGTGCTCATGAAATACGGCGCGATTTTTGAGAAAAAGGGCGCTGTCCAGGACGGGAAAATAATCACAGCCGACGGCCCTGGGCATGCAAAGGATTTCGCACTTCTAATAGCCAAAGCATTGAAACTGGAGTAAAAATAATGTAGCGAAGACTTAGTAAATCGCCATTACCTGCTTTTTGGTCCCGTTTACCATGACATATGGAACCTGCCGTATATTGGATTGCGCCGGGGCCACTTCCTTCTCAAGCCTTATGACAATCTCATCGCCCATTTTCTCAACAGAGAAAGAGGCGCCTGACATCCTGCTTATTGCATCCAGCATGCCAAGCGTCACTTCCCTGCTGTCTACTGGCGTTGAGGTGTAGTATGAGCGTTTCACTGTTTTTGTGTTCCTTACCATACCAT
>JAKALW010000133.1:0-1809 GCA_021823945.1 Microcaldota archaeon | reverse complement strand
GTTATAGTTAATGAACAAATATGTTCATTTGAGATTTAAAGCGGCTTGGAATAAAGAACGCCAAGAGGGGAATTATTTACGACGGATACGCGAGGATAAGACAAGGCTGGAATCAACCTGTTTTTGTATGCATACAGATTATATACTCCATTCCAGATTACTCCTGCATGATAATCGGCTATGTCAACAGGGCGGGAAAAGAATTGCTTGGGGAGATTGAACTTGCAGGCGAACTCTCATTTGACTATTTCGAACTGACAGTTGAGTCCCCAAACTCCACATCGAGTATAATCAGGGAAAGCAAGCGCCAGATAATAGAACACATACAGTCGTACAACCTCGGCATTGTCGGGCACATGCCCTGGTATCTGCACGTGGCATTCCCATATGAGTCTGTCCAGCGCGCGTGCATTGCCGAGTTCGAGGATGCGATTGACGCGGCGGGCGAGGTGGGCGCGAAAAAAATCACAATCCACACTGAGTTCCTGCCCAAATTCCACAAAACCCGGGAGGAGCTTGTGCAGCAGACAATCCAGAACATTGCAGGGCTTTCCGATTACTGCAGGTCGAGGGGGCAAAATCTCCTGATAGAAAATTACATGGACTTCTCCATGAATGCCAACGAGCTTGAGCAACTGATAAAGACGTGCAGGGTAGGCATGACATACGACGTCGGGCACGAATTTGCCAACTCGAAGGGCGACACGCAAAAAGTAATCGCATTTGCAAGGCGGTTCTCAAAAAACATTGTCCACATGCACTTCTCAGACAATGACGGCAAGGCAGACTCGCACATGGCCATTAGCAAGGGCAAAATGGACTGGAAAAAGCTCATTCCCGCGCTGAAAAGCATTTATGACGGGCCAATCACGCTTGAAATCGCCGACACGGCAGGCGCCTTGAAAAGCCAGGCAATAAACGCCATGAAAATCACCAGCGCTCGGGCAAAGAAAAACAAGGGCAAGAAAATGCATGCAATAAAAATCCCTGAACCTGAAAAAACGTCTGCAAATGCTTCCGACCTTGAAAAAGCATACAGGGAATCTGTTTTTGACAGCAAGGTCTTTGTGGAGAAGGGCTGGTACGGGCGCAAAAAGGCAAGGGACGACTACGAATACATTTATCCCAAGGGGAAGAAGCCAGTCCTAAAGATTTGAAGGAAAGAAGCCGGCGCTGAAGATTAGAGAAAGAAACCAGCGCTCAAAAGGCCGGAGAATAACTAAAACTACTTCTTTAGCGCCTTCAAAGTGGCGTCAAGCTCGGCAAATTCGATATTGAGCCTGTACTTCCTCATGATTTGCCCCATGTCGAATTTCTCCGCAATGACTACGGATTCCAGGTTCTTGCCGGTTATTTTCTCCAGGCCGCTTGACACAATGGCGCTTTGCGTGTCAGCGCCCTTCGCGATTTCCCTTATGAGGTCGGGTATGGCGCTCTTCGCAATCTTCCCTTCCTTGTACGAGTCAAGCGCGGATATTACGCATTTTGACACGTCTGAAACCGTGACGCCCTCGCGCCTTAGGGAAACAAGCGTGTCCTCAAGTGTCACTGCCGCTATCATGGGGTCGTGCCCCTTTGCCACAAGCTCCTCAAAAAGCCGCAGGTGCTCGGACCTGAAAATCTTGAGCGCGAGCTCCTCGTTGAGCGCGGATTTGAGGCGCGCAAGCACTGATTCGGGCGTGCCCTCGCGCGCGCCTTTCCCCGCCTGGGCCAAAAGCGACGCTGTCACGCGGAATGGCGGGACGTCGGTTTCAGGATACATGCGCGCGCTTGTCGGGAGGGGGCGCATGAAAGACGAAGTGCCGTCGG
>JAKALW010000132.1 GCA_021823945.1 Microcaldota archaeon | reverse complement strand
AGCAATGGCATTTTCCCTTGTCCTGGTTTTCATATCAGGATGCGCAGGCATGAATGATATTTTTGGCTATCCGGGAACCCCTGACAATTCTTTTGATTATAATGCCAGCCTGAACGGCTCTTTTGGCAATGGATATGTCCCTGGCATAATCCCAAACTCCACTCCCCCTCCAAAAACAGGCAGCCTGCGCGGGACTGTCAGGAGCCTCCTGAACGCCTCATTGGAAGACGTGTCAATAATCCTTGCCGGCAATTCCTCAACCTACAGCGCGAAAACGGGCAATGGCGGGGCATACAATATCGGCGGCGTGCAGGCGGGCGCATATGCAATCATTGTCGGGAAACAGGGATACAGGAATGTTTCGTCCAACATCACAATACTTGCGGGGCATGCATATACCTGGAATTTCACAATTGGCAGGGATTGCATATACTACGAGGTCAATGAATCCGCGAATTATGTCCTAAGGTATGGCTACAACGGGACAGTATATCGCGGGTATGTGTCCTACCTGGCAGCCTATCCAGATGGCGCAAGATACAGCGTGTTCCCGGGCCCTGACAATTCTTTGTCAGTGCTTGGCACTGTTTACAGGGCGGGAAACAGGATGCTCAGCTGGAAACTTGACAATTCTGCAGGAAGATACTCGCATGTCCAAGGATACATCTACATTGACATGAACGGCACGCAGGCATTGCAGTTGTTTGGCAACAAATGGATGAACATTTCGGAAGCTGCCGCAATCAAGCCGGCATATCTTGGGACAAGGGTGTCTAATGACGGCACAGGCAGGCTCATTATTGACCCTTCAGACAGCGAGATAAAGTCCATTGCAAGGCAGGTGAAGGAGGAGGCAAACAGCTCCGATGCCTGGACTGTGGCGAAGGCATTGTTTGTCTGGCTGAAGAACAACACGGAGTATTACCACGGCCCTGAAAGCAACCACACCCAGTCCGCAATAGATGTCCTTCACAGCCGCAGGGGCGACTGCGACGAATTGTCCTCGCTTTACATTTCCTTGTGCCGCGCAGCAGGTCTGCCCGCGAGGTTTGTCGACGGCTACCTTGTGAAAAAGGAGCCGGGGGAGTACATCAGCCATGAATGGGCCGAGTTTTACGATGGCGAATGGGTGCCTGTCGAGGTCGCGGCGTCAATGAACATCACGTATGGTAATGGCACTATCCGAGGCGAGTCGGGGAACGTAACCCATCTTGTAGCAACGCGTTTTGGCATAGCAATGCCCGACCATGTCCGGACATTCGTGGATGACGGGACGAGCCAGTCTGTAATCACCGACAATGGCAAGGGCAGCTACTATGACAAGCCGCCTGCATTTTCGCCATATGCATATTATGACATGGCCGGCTTTGGCAAGGTATACATTGTTTCCTGCGCTGACGGGACGCGGAAACTTGCCACGGAAAAGGAATAGGGAATCCGGGAGCGCGCATCTGCCCGCCATGCTTTTATATCCAGAAATCAAACTAATTCCATGGGCAAAGCCGGGCTTTATGCGAAAATCCTCGCAATATCCTTAATCTCTGTGATTGCAATCGCAGGTGCGCTTTTCATCCCGGCCGGAACCCTTGATTACTGGCAGGCATGGCTGTACATGGCAGTGCTTTTTTTCCCCGCGTCCTTCGTAATAATATATTTCCTGAAAAACGACCCTGAATTCCTGGAGCGCAGGATGTCATACAGGGAAAAAGAGGCGAGGCAGAAACTTGTACAAAAAGCATCCGCAGTGGTTTTCCTGATAGGCTTCATTCTCCCGGGGCTTGACAGGAGGTTTGGCTGGTCGCCTGTGCCTTTTGAATACTCCATTGCCGCGGATGCCATTGTCTTTATGGGTTACCTCATTTGCTTTATTGTGTTCAGGGAAAACAGTTATGCCGGCCGCACAATCCAGGTTGAAAGGGGGCAGAAGGTCATTTCAACCGGGCTATACTCGATAATCCGCCATCCAATGTATCTCGGCGTCCTCATATTGTACCTCGCGACGCCAATAGCGCTTGGCTCCTATGTGGCTGCGCCAGTGTTCCTTCTCATGATACCCATACTGGTTTTCCGCATACGAAACGAGGAGGAAGTCCTAAGGCGCGAACTGCCTGGATACCCGGAATACTGCGGAAAGGTCACCTGCAGGCTTGTCCCGCACGTTTGGTAGCGTGTTTTTGGTGAAATACCGCATAAAATCAATTCATTACCACGCATTTTGGAAAGTTTTTTATATCCCCTGCGCCAAGTCTGTTCCATGGCGCTTGGCCAGGACGAAAAACCATCCAATAGGGACATTTCTTTTTACCCAGGCATGAAAATGCATTCCAAGCATGCCGGGGAGGCCGCCATGCGTAAGTTCACCGAGCAGCCGGCATCCTCAATGCACCTTAATCTTGAGTCTGCCACGGACGGGGTGCTTGTCGTAGGCGCTGGCGGCAAGGTCGTAAGCGCCAACAGGAAATTCCAGGAATTGTGGTCCATCCCGGATGAAATCATGCAGGTGGGCCATGACAAGAAGCTTTTGTCATACGTGCTGGGCCAGCTTGCCGACCCGCAGGCATTCCTATTCCGCGTCAATTACCTATATGCGCATCCGAGCCAGGAAAGCTTCGACATCGTGCTTTTCAATGACGGCAGGGTTTTCGAGAGATATTCAATGCCGCAGTCCATGGGGTCGAAAATCCTTGGCAGGGTCTGGATTTTCCGCGACATCACAAAGGACGCCAAGGTGCACGAGGCTTTGAAGGAGAGCGAAGAGAGGTACAAGGTCCTTCTGGAAAGCTCCTCCGACTCCATTACCATACTTGACGCGGCTGGCAGGATAATCTTCCTCAACAAGAAAAGCGCGTCGCGCTTTGGCAAGCCTCCTGCCAAGATGATTGGCAGGATGATTTGGGACTTCATCCTGAAAAAAACTGCTCCGTTCACGGATATCGAGCTCAAAAAGGTCATCCGCACGCGCAAAGGCAGCTATGCTTGCGGGCCAGTGAAGATTGGCAAGTCCTTGCGCTGGTACAAGATTACCCTGACGCCCGTGAAAAATCCCTCCGACGGAATCAATTCTGTGATGGTCATATCCGTTGATATCACCGAACAGATGGAGATGCTGCGCGAGTTAGAGGCAAAGGACCTTTACCTCTCGACAATAGTCCGCAACTCGCCCCTTGTCCTCTTCGCGGTCGACAGGTCCGGCAAGTTCACCTTGTCCGAAGGCCGCGGGCTTGCCGCTTTGGGCCTGAAGCCGGGGCAGGTTGTAGGGAAGTCGGTTTTCAAGATGTATAAGAATATCCCGGAGATATTCCACAACATCAGGCTTGCCTTGAAGGGCAGGTCCAGGCATTATGAAGTCAAGGTAGGGGATTTGTGGTACGACTCGTATTGCAATCCTGTTTTTGACGCCAACAAGAAGGTAATCGGAGTTGTTGGGATTGGCAATGACATAACTTGCAGGAAAAAATCCGAGGCAATACTCCAAGCCCTGAAAAATGGCTGAAAATTTGTTGTTGCTTGCCCTCAAATCTCCCGTGCAAAAAAGGCAGCCCAAAAAGCCATGATGGATTGGCGGTTCCCGATTTTTCCGCCGGCTTTAGTTCCCGCACAGGTTTTTCGACCTGTCGCAGGAATACGCCTGGTACTTTATGCACTCCGGCGTATTCGGCTTGTTTATGAAGCCATTGCACTGCGCAAGCAAGTCCCCATTAGCATCGACGTAACGCGTTCCCGCATCGGCAATCAGGGGCGCGACAAGATACGCCGAGTTTTCGCACTTGAATATCCTTGCGCCGTGGCTTGCGCCGCACAGGCTTGCCGCAATCGCAGAATCGCC
>JAKALW010000131.1 GCA_021823945.1 Microcaldota archaeon | reverse complement strand
GACAAGATAGCTGTGGTGGGCGACAGCACTTTCGCGTCAGGGTTCCGCCTCGCGGGCATTGAGAACTGCTTCATATTCGACTCCGACAAGCCGGTCGAGGACAAGGTTTCAGCCCTGCTCTCCGACTCCAATTTCGGCATTGTGGTTGTTTCGGACAGGGCAATGGAGACTTTCGACTGGCGGCTGAAAAAGAAAATCGAGTCGGCCGCGAAGCCCGTCGTGGTCGCGATTCCCGACAGGCGCGGGCCGGCGGAGCAGTCCGAGTCCCTCGCGAAGCTCATAAAGCGCGCGATTGGCTTTGACCTGATGAAGAAGTAATGCGTTCACGTTAATTTTTATTTGATGGAAAAAATCGTAAATCAGAAAAATCATGGTTCAATAGGGGTGTAATGATGGGAGTTCTTGAAAAGATTTCCGGTCCTGTCGTAGTGGCGGGCAAGATGGCGGGCGCGAAGATGTACGACGTCGTCAAAGTCGGCAAGGCCGACCTCACGGGCGAAATCATCAAAATCGTCGGCGAGTTCGCCACAATCCAGGTTTACGAGGACACGTCCGGCCTCACCCCGGGCGAGCCTGTCGAGTCCACGGGCGAGGCATTGTCAGTCGAGCTTGGCCCGGGGCTTTTGAAGGGCATTTACGACGGCATCCAGAGGCCGCTTGAGGAAATCCAGAAGGAGAGCAAGGGCCCGTTCATTGCGAGGGGCATCTCGGTCCCGTCAATTGACAGGAAGAAGAAATGGCATTTCAAGCCCACGGCAGCAAAGGGCGACAAGGTGAAGAAGGGCGACATCATTGGCACAGTCCAGGAAACGGAGCTGATTCTCCACAAAATAATGTCGCCAGTCGACGGCAAGATTGACATGATAAAGTCCGGCAACTTCACGGTTACCGAGACAGTCGCGCGTGTCACTGACGGCAAGAAGGCGCAGGACGTGTGCATGATGGTCAAGTGGCCTGTGCGGCGCGCGCGCGCATACGCGGAAAAGTTCGACCCGAACATCCCGCTTGCCACGGGGCAGAGGATTATCGACACTTTCTTCCCTATCGCAAAGGGCGGCACAGCCTGCATCCCGGGGCCATTTGGCTCGGGAAAGACAGTCACGCAGCAGGCGCTTGCCAAATGGTCTGACACCCAGATTGTCGTTTACATAGGCTGCGGCGAGCGCGGCAATGAGATGACGGAAGTGCTTACTGAGTTCCCGGAACTTGTAGACCCGAAGTCGGGCAAGCCGCTCATGGAAAGGACTATTCTTATCGCCAACACCTCCAACATGCCAGTCGCTGCTCGTGAGGCGTCCATTTACACGGGCATCACGATTGCGGAATATTACAGGGACATGGGCTATGACGTCGCCCTCATGGCCGATTCCACGTCAAGGTGGGCTGAGGCGATGAGGGAAATCGGCGGCAGGCTCGAGGAAATGCCCGGCGAGGAAGGCTATCCCGCTTACCTTGCGAGGAGGCTTGCGGAGTTCTACGAGCGCGCGGGCAGGGTAGAGTGCCAGGGCTTGCCAAAGAGGTCCGGCTCAATCACAATCATAGGCGCGGTATCGCCGCCCGGCGGTGACATTTCGGAGCCAGTGTCGCAAAACACCCTCCGTGTCACGAAGGTATTCCTGGCTCTCGACGCGTCATTGGCGCAGAGGAGGCACTTCCCGGCAATCAACTGGCTCAAGTCCTACTCGCTTTATACTGACGCGCTCGACTCGTACTACAACAACAACGTGTCGAGCGAATGGGGAACTTTGCGCACGACCGCGATGACGCTTCTCCAAAAGGAGGCTGAGTTGCAGGAGGTAGTGCAACTCGTGGGCCCGGACGCATTGCCCGAGAAGGAGCAGGTCATACTGAACTCGACAAAGATGATTAGGGAGGACCTTCTCCAGCAAAGTGCTTTCCACGAGGTCGACACTTACGCGTCCCTAAGGAAGCAGTACGTTATGATACACAATATCATAAAGTTCCATGAGAGGTCGCTTGCCGCCGTGGACCTTGGCGTCCAGCTCAAGTCCATACTTTCCATGAAGGTCAAGGAGAAAATAGCAAGGATGAAGGAAATCCCCGAGTCGGACATGAAGTCCATCGAGGCTATCGGGAACATGATTGACGAGGAGTTCGACTCCCTTGTCAAGAAATAAGGATTTAACCTATTTGAAATGGTGGTCATATGAAGGAATACCAAACAGTCACCCAAATCGCAGGCCCGCTAGTCTTTGTCGAGGGAGTCAAGGACGTAGGCTACAACGAGATTGCAGAGGTCACGCTCCCGTCCGGCGAGAAAAAGCTCGGGCAGGTGCTTGAGGTTTCAAAAAGCGTCGCTGTCGTCCAGCTCTTCGGCGCAACCGCCGGGTTGAACACGACCACGACAAAGGTCAAGTTCCTTGGCGAGACTATGCAGATTTCAGTCTCAAAGGACATGCTCGGCAGGGTATTTGACGGCCTTGGCAGGCCACGTGACAAGGGCCCTGCAATCATTGCGGAGAAAAGGCTCGACATCAATGGCTCGGCAATCAACCCGTTCTCGAGGGCTGTCCCGAGGGACTTTATACAAACCGGCATTTCAACCATCGACGCGATGAACACGCTTGTCAGGGGCCAGAAGCTTCCAATCTTCTCTGGCTCGGGCTTGCCGCACAACCAGCTTGCGGTGCAAATCGCGAGGCAGGCGAGGACAAAGGACAAATCCGAGCAGTTCGCAGTGGTGTTCGCGGCAATCGGCATCACGCACGAGGACTCGGCATTCTTCATGCGCGACTTTGAGAAGACGGGCGCGCTTGAGAGGGCGGTATTGTTTTTGAACCTCGCAGATGACCCGTCGGTAGAGCGTATCATCACGCCGCGTTTGGCGCTGACGACTGCTGAGTATCTTGCCTATGAGAAGGACATGCACGTGCTGGTCATAATCACGGACATGACAAACTACTGCGAGGCTCTTCGTGAAATCGCATCCGCAAGGGAAGAGGTTCCGGGCAGGCGCGGTTACCCTGGTTACATGTATACTGACCTTTCAACCATTTACGAAAGGGCGGGCAGGATTAAGGGCAAGACTGGCACAGTGACGCAGCTTTCAATCCTGACAATGCCTGGCGATGACATCACGCACCCCATCGCCGACCTTACCGGTTACATCACAGAAGGGCAAATCGTGCTTTCAAGGGATTTGCACAGGAAGAACATTTACCCGCCCGTGGACGTGTTGCCGTCCCTGTCAAGGCTCATGAACCTGGGCATTGGCAAGGAGAGGACAAGGGAGGACCACAGGGGCGTGGCTGACCAGCTTTACGCGGGCTACGCGACTGGCAGGGACCTGAGGTCGCTGTCGGCGGTCGTTGGCGAGGAGGCATTATCAGACACTGACAAGAAATTCCTGAAATTCGCAGACGAGTTCGAGCGCCGCTACATAACCCAGGCAAACCACGAGGACAGGAACATTGAATACTCGCTGGAGCTTGGCTGGGAATTGTTCGCGGCATTGCCAAAATCCGAACTGAAGAGGGTGAAGGCCGACTTCATTGCCAAGTACGGGCAGAAGTATTACGACGGGACAGGCAATTCAAGGGACTTCTTTGGCGCGAAGGCTGAGGAAAAGAAATCCGTAAAGCACGAGGAGGCGAAGCACGCCTCACACGTGAAGCACGCGAAGAAGTAGCGGTTTGCCCCAGTTCAATTTGATGGTGTTGGCGCATGGCTGAAAATTTCAACCCGACGAGGATGGAGCTTCTCAAGGCGAAGCAGAGGATTACCCTTGCAAGGAAAGGCCACAAGCTTCTCAAGCAGAAGCGTGACGCGCTTGTCATGGAATTCTTCAAAATCCTCGAAAAGGCGAAGGACATGAGGACGGAACTCAACACCACGCT
>JAKALW010000130.1 GCA_021823945.1 Microcaldota archaeon | reverse complement strand
CACCTGCGACATTTTCTTTGCGAACACGCGCGTCACGTGCGACTGCGGGATGACTGCGGCGAAATCCCCTTCCATCATTTCCTGCCCCTTCTCGCTAGTGGAGAGCACGCACTCAAGTCCTGCCCCGAACTGGTTGTACACGTCGCAAAAGCCCATGACGCTTTGCGGCACGACCGGGGTAATGTCGCACTTTTTGTTCAGGACCTTGATTATTTCCTGGGATTTCCCAAGCGCGTACCCGCCGAGCACGACTATGCCGCCCTTGAGGCTTTTCTCTGTCCATGAGGCTATCTGCCCATAGACCTCTTCCCTCGGCTCGAATTCCACCTGGGGGTTCGCGAAAGTCCCCTCAATCACGAGAGTGTCGCACGCTACAGTCTCGGCGCCCTTTATCGTGATGCTGTCCTCGGTCTTCAGGTCGCCAGTGTAGAGGAGCCTGCCGTCTGGGGTGTCGACAAGCGCCGTGCACGAGCCGAGTATGTGTCCGGCATTGTGCAGTTCCAGCCCGTCTGCCGCGTGCAGTTCGCCCGCATAGCCCAAAAGAGCGGCTGTCTCCCGCGAGGCTATGATTTTCGCGCCTTTTGATTTTGCTGCCGAGGAGTGGTCAGAGTGGGCATGCGATATGAAGCAATAGTCACCGCCCGGCGTGTCCAGCGCGATTCTCACGCCCGACTTTGCCTGTGCAATCATCTGTCCGCTTGGCATGTTTTGCGTTTTGTCCATCATGCTTAAAATAAGGTTTGTTGCATAAGCAAAGACATGGGCGAAAACAGCCAGGACATAATATGCGATTCATCCTCATTGATAGCCCTGACTGACACGTGTTTCCTGCCCGCGCTCTCGGTTCTGTCGAACCATTTCGACGGCAATTTCATAATCCCCCAAAGCGTGGAGGACGAGTCTGTCAACACGCCTGTCAACAACAAGAACTACGCGCTCAACGCCCTTAGGATAAAGCACGCCATAGACAGGGGCGTAATCCGCGTGTGCGCAGTGGACGCGTCGCGCGAGGCCAGGCAGATTATGGACCTTGCCAACGAGATATTTTTCCTTGGCGGCAAGCCATTGACGCTCATCCAGCTGGGCGAATCGGAGATACTCGCGCTTTGCAACGCCTTCGGGGTGAAGAACGTGCTCATAGACGAGCGGACAACCCGCGTCCTCATAGAGTCGCCCCTTTCGCTAAAGGACCATTTCGAGGAGGAGTTCGGCAAGACAGTGGGCCTCAACGAGGAGAACCTGCGCAAGTTCGAAGCCATGACGCGCGGGCTTTGCCTGTTCCGCTCGAGCGAAATCCTGATAACAGCCTATGAGAGGGGTTATTTCTCAAGCCTGGAAAGCCTTGAGACCAAGACGCTTGAGGCTGCGCTTTACAGCCTGAAATTCTCGGGCTGCTCGATTAGCTTCGAGGAGATATCCGATTTCATGGCCACGGTGCGCTAGCGCCCGGCTTTGCGCGCAGTCGCCGCAAAACGTTTTGGATTATATCGTTGGTTTTCCCATGCAGACTTTTCTTCCGCCGCCGGAACAGAAGGGCAATGCGCCCGCAGCGCCCTGCATAGCAATCACGGTGGACTCCCGCGAGCCGCCAGAATACGCAGCGGCATTTTCCGGAATCGGCGCGGAGGTGAAAGTCGATACGCTGCAAGTAGGGGATTACGTTGTCTCGCCGCGCTGCGCAATTGAGCGCAAGACCAGGGCCGACTTCGAGGCGTCCATTGTGGACGGCAGGCTTTTCTCCCAGGCGAAAAACCTCTGCGCGTCTTATGAGCGGCCGGTTCTCATAGTCGAGGGCAGGCCAAATCCGGAATCGGGCGTGTCAAAGGCCGCCCTGCTTGGCGCGTATGCATGCCTCGTCTGCGAGTATGGCATGTCGGTGTTTTTCGTAAAGTCCATGAAGGCTTTTTGCAGGCTTGTCTATGCGTTCGCAAGGTATGAGCAGAAGGGCAGGGGCAAAATCTTCCCTGTGTATGCCAAGAAAAAGGCGCTGTCCCTTGACAAGATGCAGCTTGCAGTGCTTGAGAGCATGCCGCTTGTTGGCCCGAAATACGCCCGCCTCATCCTGGCGCATTTTGGCACATTGAAAAACGCCATGGCAGCGTCTAAGGAGGATTTCATGGGCGTGAAGGGGCTTGGCGAGAAGCGCGCCACAATCATATTCAACCTTTTGGGCGCGCAATACGAGCCCGCCGGGTATAAACAGGATGATTGATAATCAATTAATTATTCATGGGCAAAGTCGCGGCTTCGCATAAAAATTTAAACAAAAATTTTGAAAGTGAATCACATGTTGCAGAACCATTATCACCTTCTGTCTGACCTTTACACTGCGTTCAAGGACAAGGACGTCCGGCTCCTGAAAAAAGTCAATGACAAAAGCGCAGTCCTCATTGCAGTCGAGTTCGACCAGGTCATATATGACGTTTCAATTCTTTCCTACATTCTCGCCAAGCTCACGTCAAAGCCGCGCTTTTGGACAAACCCGGACTCGAAGACCAGGCTCGCCCAGGTAAGGTTGCTTTTGAAGGAGGCCGCGGACAGCGCCAAGCGCGAGGAAACAAGCGCTGTCCAAAGCGCCATTTCCGAGGCTTTCGAGCAGGTGAAGATGATTGAGTCCTCGGACAGGCGGTTCATTTCGGATTTCGAGCAAAAAGCGCGCCTCAAGCTTGCGTCAACGCTCTACGCGCAGGGGTTCTCACTTGGCAATGCGTCAAGCGTAACAGGGGTTGAAAAGCGCGAAATACTGTCATACGCCGGAAAGACAATGATGTTTGACAGGCTGAAGTCGGAAGTGCGCATGGACGAGCGCCTCAAGCGCATAAGGAAGATTTTCAAGGACTAGTTATTTGTTTTATCCTATCCACTTGCCCTTCGGACAAGTCCTTCGCGATTTCTTCGGAATCACTCAATTTCCCTCATCACAATCGAGGTGACTGTCTTGTCAACGCCCTTAATCTCCCTTATCCTGCCGATGACTTTAGTGCCAATTTCCTCGACTGACGCAGCGCGGATTTTCGCTATTATGTCAATCTCGCCGCTCACTATGTTCGCCTCGGACACATTGTCGATTTTCCTGATTTCCCTTGCAACTGTCTCCTGGGACGCCAGGCCGCTGTGCCCCACTGTAATGAAAACATAGGCGCAGACAGGTATCCCTGCCTGCTTGTAGTCCGGGACAACGGTGTATTTCCTTATTACGCCTTCTGACTGCATCCTGGTTATCCTGTGGTGCACAGTGCTCATGGGAACGCCCGTCTTCCTGGCTATTTTCTTGATGCCCGACTTGGCGTCAGCCTGCAGCTCTTTGAGTATTTCGTGGTCTATCTTGTCCATATCGCGCAACCTCCGACGGGCTTGTAAATTGCTTATTGCAAAAATTCCAATGTTTCCCTATTTAATGCTTGGTTTTTGCAATAATTTCCAATTCTTTGGGTGCAATTCTTATAGCCTCGGCTATTGTCAAGTTTGGGAAAATGACGCTTCTTGCCTGCATGCAAATTAAATTGCACTCCGGCCGGGCAATTTGCAGGTCTGACAAATTCCAGCGGAATTTTTCACGCCCCTCCCAGCCGTTTGCTATACCCGGCTGTGGAAGTGGCGCGGAATATACCACAAAAACAGAAGACGAAAAGGCGGGGAGGAAACTCCCCCCTTCCTGCTTGAATATAAAAAAAGCCTTAGTCTGACATTTCCGTAAGCTCTGTCTCGAGGCGCGAGAGCTGCTTGTTCATCCTCTCAATAGCCTGCCTTATGCCCGCGATTTCAAAGCTTATCCTCTGCAGGTAGACTTTGTCCATGACCTGGGTTGTGCGCGGCATGTCGGCCTCGTGCTCGACCGTCATGAAGTGCGGCTGCATGCTCATCTTCAGGGAGTCAATCTCGTT
>JAKALW010000129.1 GCA_021823945.1 Microcaldota archaeon | reverse complement strand
GTATGGGACGGCATGAGCGAGAAGGACGCAGAGGCGCGCGCCATGAAGGAAGTCAAGATGAGGAAAATCAACACCGGCGATTTCATAGCCGCGATAAAGAAAAAGAAATCTTCCCTCCCCCCCTGGTACGAGCAGGCCAAGAAGCAAATAGGCACGCAGGAGGAAAAGACCATTGTGGACGGCAAGGAGCACGTGAAAGTCACCGAGAGCAAGATGGCAAGCGCGGAAAAGGAGGCTTTCAAGGACCTGCTTGACGTCATAAAGCGCAGGAATGAATGGTGGTATAAGGCTTATGTCTGGGCTTGGAAGTATGCGAACCTCTACATCCCTTTCCCGGTTTGAAGCCTTTCGCATCCCCAAAGGCTCGTTTTCCCTTATTTTGCCAGCATTGCTCATATTATTCGCTTTTTTTTCGCCAGTTTCGCACGCGGCGGTTCAGCCTGTGTCCGTGAGCGCCCAGCTCTACGTGTCGGGCGTGCAAATGGCCTCCGGCTTGGAGACATATTCCATAAGGGGGAATTTTTCAAATCCAACGCCCCAGCCAGTGACTCTGTACGTGTCCCAGGACGGCGTTTCCAATTCCGAGAAATTCATAGCCGCGCTTGAGCCAGCCACAAGCGCTTCCATATCCTTTGACGTGTCAAGCAACAGCACCCTGCAAAACAGTTCCATATCTGTCTGGGCATATTATCCTGACAATTCGAAAATCCTGATTGCGGGGCTCGGCCTGCCTGCAAACCCCAATTACCCTGACAAGGACGTGTCGCAGGAAATCCGGCAGGCATACGGCTTTCTGCTCCCGGTATTCCTGGCGCTTTTCCTTGGTTACCTGGCATTGCTTGCGATTTTTGTGAAAAAGCACGCTAGTGAAACGTCAAACCACGGCGAGTTCACCCTCAAGTCCCTGCTAATGCCGTCCTTTGGCGCCAAAAGCACGCTTTTTGAAAAAGTATCGGCCATATTCACAAACCCGGTGCTCTGGCTTGACGAGGCGCTCTTTGTCCTTGTCCTCCTGGCGCTTATCAATTCCCAGCTTTCCACGCTTGCGGGCCCCGACGAGGCATTGCGCATTGTCTGCGTGGCGGGAATTGGCGCGGGCGTGCTGCCCCTGCTATACCTGATTGGCGCCTACCTGCTGGACTTCAAAGTCGCGCACAAGCCGTTCAGGCTCTTTTTCGCGTTTTTCATGTGGGGCGCTTTTTCCGCGGTAATCGCCTTTTTTGCAAATTCAATACTGTCAAGCGCCCTCGGGTCGTTTGGGATAGACCTGTCCTCCGCGTCCGCGGTGGTGTTGGCTACTGCAATAGCGTCCCCTCTCATTGAGGAGTCTGTCAAGGGCTTTGGCGTCTACATAGGCTCGAAAAGCAGGGCTTTTGATTCAGTGCCGACTGGCATGCTTTTGGGCTTTGCATGCGGCATAGGGTTCTCGTTTGTGGAAAACTGGTTTTACTTCACGTCGCGCACCACGCCTTTTGAATTGGGGTTTGGCGGCTGGGTGGCGCTCATAGTATACAGGTCGTTTTTCAATTGCCTGTCGCACGGGATATTCACCGGCTCGGTGGGCGGGTTCATTGGCTACCTGAAGGGCCACCCGGCGTTTGCGTCCAAATACCATTTCGGCGCAGTGCCAGGCGTGATATTCGCCATAATCCTGCACTCCATATTCAATTCGAGCGCCATAATCGACACGCTTGCCATATCCCAATACGACTTCGCGTTTTTCATATTCAACCCTTTCGTCGCGGTGGTTTTCAACCTGCTCTTCGTGCTTGTGCTGTTCCTGTCAATCAGGGAATTCTGGGCAGGCGGCGGGAAAAAGGGCAGTAATTAATAGTTTCCCGCGCAATCCAAATGCAATGTTCAATTCCGGTAATTCACCATGGCTTCCAAGATAGATTTGTCTGTTGATTTGGCTAGGCTCCATCTCAGGAACCCCACTGTCCTCGCCTCTGGCATCTGGGGCACGAACGCCTCTTTGCTCCTGCGTGCTGAAAAATCCGGCGCTGGCGCAGTCACTTCGAAATCATGCAGCCTCAATCCTCGGACAGGGCACGCCAACCCCACAATTGTCCTGAACGAGCATTACTGCATAAACGCCGTAGGGCTGTCAAATCCGGGCGTAGAGCTTGAATCGGAGGAAATCAGGGAAGCCAAAAGCAACTGTTCAGTCCCCGTGATAGCAAGCATATTCGCGCATTCCATACAGGACTTCGAGGCTGTGGCGCAAAAAATCGCGGAAGCAAAGCCGGACGCGATAGAAATCAACATATCATGCCCCAATGTTTCAAACGAGGGCAGGATGTTCGCGTGCTCAACCGCGGATTCATCATCTGTCACTGCGCGCGTGAAGGACATTGCCGGCAGCACGCCCATATTCGTGAAGCTCTCGCCAAACGTGAGCGACATTGTCTCAATCGCGAAGTCTGTCGAGGACTCGGGCGCGGACGGCATAATCGCAATCAACACAGTCTCAGGCATGATAATAGACGCATACGCGAGAAAGCCTGTCCTCACAAACAAGTTTGGCGGCGTGTCAGGGCCCGCAATAAAGCCGGTAGCCCTGAAAGCAGTGTACGAAATCTCGCGCGCCGTGCAAATCCCCATCATCGGCACTGGCGGCGTGACAACGGGCATTGACGCGGCAGAGATGCTCATGGCAGGCGCTGCCGCTGTTGGCATAGGCACGGCGCTTTCATACCCGGGCCGCAGTTTCGGCGCCATTGTGGCCGAACTTGAGTCCTTCATGGCCGAGAACGGCTATTCCGGCATAAAACAGCTAAGGCTTGACGAATGAATCAGATGAATGAGAAATAGATGAATGAGAAATTTGCGGGTTGCACAACATGTCCCAAAAAAGGTACAAAATCCTCGCAGTGGAGCAGGAGAACTCTTTCACAAAGACGCTCACTCTTGATTGCAATGATGCTGTCATGCCAGGGCAGTTCTACATGGTCTGGGTGCCAGGCGTCGGGCAAAAGCCTTTCTCCGTATCCGGGGCAAAGCCTCTCCAGTTCTCGATTGCGGACGTCGGGCCTGTGAGCAAGGAGATTGATTCCAAGAAGCCTGGCGATTACCTGTGGCTGACAGGGCCGTATGGCAACACTTTCAAGCTCAACGGCAAGAAGGCGGTCATGATTGGCGGCGGTTATGGCACGGGGCCAATGCGCTATCTTTGCATGCTTGCAGTGCAAAACGGCATAACCCCGAACCTTGTCATTGGCGCGCGCAGCAAGGACAGGCTCATGAAGCACCCTGCAAGCGTCAAGACATTCCTTTGCACTGACGACGGCTCGGAAGGGCGCAAGGGGTTTGTGACAGACGCGCTTGCCGAGATTTTGAAAAACGAGAAAATAGACGCGATTTACGCGTGCGGCCCGGAAAAGATGATGCAGGCGATTGGCAAGGCGGCAAAAGGGCAGGGCATTTTCTGCCAGCTCCTGCTTGAAAGGTACATGAAATGCGGGTTTGGAATGTGCGGGCAGTGCTCGTGCGGCGAAAGCCTGATTTGCGTTGACGGGCCTGTTTATGGCCTCGAAATACTCGACAATCCCGAGTTTGGCAAGTTCCACAGGGACGCCTCGGGCAGGAAAGTGAACTTGTAGCGAACTGCTAATGTGAATTTATGATTATCACCGGCGGAAAAATTGCCACGATGAAAGGCCTTGTCAGGGCAGACATTGAAATCTCAGATTCGGGCATTATAGAAAGGGTCGGGACTGGCTCTTCCCCTAATGCCGCAGTGAGGTCCAGGGTCGGAAGCGAGCTTGTGGACGCGCGCGGCATGGTCATATTCCCTGGCGGGATTGACCCGCACGTCCACCTGCGCGACCCGCAGTCCCCGCAAAAGGAGGATTTTTCAACAGGCACATCGGCAGCCCTCGCAGGCGGCTATACGACC
>JAKALW010000128.1 GCA_021823945.1 Microcaldota archaeon | reverse complement strand
AATAGTTGTTTTATGCCAGCTTTTGATTTCCGCTGGCAGTTCAATATTTCAATTTTGCCTTCAATGCCCAATCTTATTATATGGACCTGTTGTTTGAATGCCAACTCGGTTCCCACCTGCTCGAAATCAACCATTGCTCTTATGGCGTGGCTTTCCTGCCCGTATTGCGCAGGTTCAAAATCCTGTATGTCTATGGTCATATTATTCACCATGGGGGCGGCAAATGCTTCTTGCTCCTTTATTGGCGAGTGCCCATTTATCATTTGAATTTCATTCGGCTGCATAGTTTCAGCCTTATTGAATCGCTTTGCGCCTACTGCAATATGATTGACCTCATGGGATTTGCCTGGCATTTTGATTTCTGCGTTCTTGTTTGCGATGATTGATTCGGGTTTTGCTGCTGCAATATGCGCAGTTTCATGTGCGCCAACATTTATCCTGTTTTCAAGCTGGTCAAAATCATTATTTTGCGCTTGGTGTTCGTGCGCATTTTCAATATGGTTTTCATGCATCATTTTCCACTGCTCGTTTGCCACAGCGCCTTCTCCAACAACAAACATCGCTTCCCGCAGTTCGTTTACAGCTGCATCTTCTCCCGCAACAAACCGAATCTGCCCGTGCGGATGCATGAACATGCGGTTCAACTCGGCAAAACCCTTCGCATTCTTGGCAAGCATGCTCGAAACGAAATAATCCCTGTCGAAATTCGGTTGTGGCGCAGCAGGCGCATTCGGGAGTTTGATTATTGGTTCTGTCATGACGTACGGCAGTCCGCCATTAATGTAGAATTGCCAGCCCCAGCCCCCATTATTGGCAGCTATGCCAAACATTGAGGAAATATAGTACCCCATGCCTGGAAACTCCACAACATTTGCCCCAAAATAATCCCTGAATATCTCGCCTTGCGTGATTCCTCTCCGCACATTCAGGCCCAACTCATGCGTATTGCCGCCTATCCTGATTCTTATATGAACCCGCACTGTATCTGAACCATCATCTATAGCGTCCCCTACTGCGCTTGTCGCCATTGCGGCAGTCGGATTTTCCTGCTTATGTACCATTTCCATGAATTCCTTCTGGGTCATTCCGAGCGAACTTGCCAATGTCCCTATTCTCGCTGCGTCTTCAGGGCTTAAATCAGAAGTTTGATTTTCAAATACGGCATCTATGTTTACCGGCCCTACGATGGCAACATTAAATGGATTTACAAATTGTATTTGCTGGTTCAGCCGATTGATAAGGATGCTGTCTGGCACATTTTGGCTGAGCTGTCTTGGCCTGTTGCCAGCCGCTTGCTGAGATTGGCTGTTCAGCGTTTGCGAACCGCCTTGAATAATTACTGTGCTGTCGTTTCCCATGGAAAATTACCTTCAGAACATGCCAGTCCATTCCAGCCTAAGAACCCATTTTATTTGTCCTCGACTTCAATCCCGTTTGCCTTCAGGAAATCCCTGATTTTGTCAGCGAGGACGTAGTTCTTTGACTTCCTCGCCTTTTCGCGTGTTTCCAATATCAAAATCGCGATTTCATGCGCGCCTGTGCCGGCATTTGCGCCCGCGCCAACACTGGCGGCAAAATCCGCAAGCGCGGCTGTGTCCGGGTTTTTCGCAAACCTTATTTTCTTGCCGTCCTGGGTCCTGACGATATCTTCTTTTGCCTCTGTGCCAGCGCTAATCCCGAAAAGCCCCAGGAAATCCATGCAGAACTGCCTTGTCTTTTGCGCCTGTTCATAATCGGCAAAACCCGGCTCCCTGATTTTTTGGTTTGCGAGCCTCAGCAAGTCATTGAATGCCGCTATTGCCCCCGAAGTGTCGAAATCATCATCCATCTTGTCATATGTGATTTTCATGGCTTCAGCCGAATTTGCCATAAAATCCTTATCCGGCACCCCTGCCTTGCCTTTCCCTGAGGTAATGAACGCGCCTATCTCCTCTATCGAGTTTTTGGCGCGCTTAAGCGCAACTGCCGATTTTCCCACTTCCCGCTCTGAATAATCAATCGGGCTCCTGTAATGGGTCTGTGCGAAGAACCAGCGTATCGCCTGCGGGTCGAACTTTGTCAGCGCATCCCGGATAGTCACGAAATTCCCAAGCGACTTAGCCATTTTCTCGCCATTCACAGTCAGGAACCCTGTGTGGAGCCAATACTTGACAAAAGGCTTCCTGTCGTAGCTTTCGGACTGCGCAATCTCGTTCTCATGGTGCGGGAAAATCAGGTCGCGCGCGCCTCCGTGTATGTCTATGGTGCCGTCAATTTCCTGTTTTGACATGGCGCTGCATTCAATGTGCCAGCCTGGCCTGCCCTTGCCCCACGGGCTGTCCCACCCAAGCTCGCCGGGCTTTGACAGTTTCCAAAGCGCGAAGTCCGCAGGGTCCCTTTTGGCCTCGTCCACATCTATTCGCGCGCCGCGCTTAATGAGTTCCAAATCCTGCCCCGAAAGCCTGCCGTAGCCCCTGAATTTCGCAATCTCGAAATAAACTCCTGTGGCGTTCTGGTATGCTGCGCCGTTTTTCACAAGCACAGCTATGAAATCTATTATGCCCCTTATAGTTTCTGTGACCTTCGGGTAGGCGTTCGCGTTCTCAATCCCCAATGTTGCGAAATCCTCGCGCGCCAGGGCATCGAACTTTGCCGCAAGCGCAAGCGGCTCAACGCCTTTCTCCTTCGCCCTGTTGATTATCTTGTCGTCCACGTCAGTGACGTTCTGGACAAAGAGCACGGAGTATCCTTTCTTCTGGAGGTATCTCCTTATGGTGTCAAATGCCGCGTATGTCCTTGCATGGCCGAGATGACAGAAATCGTAAACAGTTACGCCGCAAACGTATATGGTGACTTTTGGGGAGCTTGCAGGCCTGAATTCCTCTGTTTTTTTGCTAAGGCTGTTGTAAACTTTGAGCATGTATTTTGCCCTCCCAGGCACGAAGTCAGGAATTGCCCTACAATATTAATAAACGCATTAGGCATTTCTAATGCATGTTGCCTGAAATCTCGGAAATAAAATCAAAACGGAAAATCCTCGGCCTCACCCAGTCGGAGCTTGCGAAGAGATGCAACCTGTCCCAGTCGCTTGTTGCCAAAATCGAGTCCGGCAGCGTCTCCCCGTCATATTCGGCCGTGAAGCAGATATTCGATTTTTTCATGGCTCTTGAAAGCCAAAGCGCGCTGTCAGCGCGGGAAATCATGACTCCGAAGATAACCTCGGTATCATCTTCGGACCTTGTGAGCCGCGCCGCGGACAGCCTGCGCAAGGGCGGCATTTCCCAGGTGCCCGTGTTCGACGGGGGTGCAGCTGTAGGGAGCTTTGGCGAAGAGGACATATCCAAGCTCATTGCAGATTCAACAAAACCATCCGATATACTGAAGATGCGCGTCCACGAAATCATGTCTCCGCCTTTCGCGTCAGTCCCGCCGGGCACGCCCGTATCTTCAATAGCGTCGCTATTGTCTCACGGCAAGGCGGTTCTCGTGGTCGACGGCAAGAAGGTATGCGGCATAATAACCCGTGCCGACCTTCTCAAGGCGCTGAAATAATCCCTCACTCGTGCTCAAATCCGCAAATCCCGGAACTGGTGTTTTATTTGGATGTTGAAGTGGCTCCTGACATAACCGAGAGGCTTGAAGACATAGTGAGCACGCTTGAGCTGGGGCACATAAACCAGTTCAGGATAATAGCAATGCGCTCCAGGCACACGACCGCAAGGGCATATGCGCGCATCTGGAACCTGCCCGACATCTGGCAAAAGGCGCTTGGGGTCGGCGCGTTCTACGTAATCGAGGTCCTCTCTGAGCATTTCGACCCGCTATCGCACGAAGAACAGACCAAGGTCCTCATACACGAGCTCATGCACATACCCAAGACCTTTTCCGGCGCACTCATGCCGCACCATCACATCGGCGGGG
>JAKALW010000127.1 GCA_021823945.1 Microcaldota archaeon | reverse complement strand
CGAAATTGCCATTTGGCACCAATTCAGTGCCAAGCTGGGAAGAACTGGCGCCGTCCACGTAAACAGTATAGGAAGGGATGCCCATGGGGACTGAATTATGATAGATGTAGTTGTTGGTATTGGCGTCATTGAAATTCAATACATACGCATAATTTGAATTGGAATTTATCCAATATGAGGCTGTCCGCACATTCCCGACATTCCCGGCATTCACATAGTTGCTTGCGCCGTTGAAACTCAAAGCATTGCCGTATTTTCCTGCCCGGGCAGAATAAGTCCCGGCAAAAGAGCCGTTGTTGGAATTCTTGCTGGCATCTGTTATTGGCTGGCCGCTGTTTATCTGGAAATTGTCGAAATCAGTCACTATTGCCGGATAGGCGGGCCCTGAGTTCCAGTTGAAGATGATGACATAGAATACTGTAGCTGGGGTTGCACATGAGCCAGTCTGTTTCCATGCGCCAGTGTCGTAATAATAAAAGGAAAGAAGGCTTGAGGATTTAACAATCCTGTACTTTCCGCTCGTGAGGGACGTGGCATTAGAGCCTGCCAGCACAGACCCACTGCAGTAGGCCTGGAAAGCCATGGCGCCGGCTGTAATGGATTTCTTGATTTCAAAGAAATTGCTGCTGTTTGTTGCGTCATATATGCGCAAGGAGGAATCGCTTTCTGTGGCGCTTGTAGTCTGGACATCGCTAAAATCTACCTGGATGTCAAAATTCCCGGTCAAGTTCCATTTGCCGTTTGAGGATAACTGCCTGACTATCTGGGAACCTGAAGACGAGTTCAACCTAAGCTTGTTAGAGACTATGGAAGCGCCGGGGCTTGAATACGACCACATGACAGAATTGATTGACGAGCCGTCGAAATTGTCGCTGTAATTCATGTCCTCGAAGTTCCACATGCCCGCAAGCGAGTCGTCGTATATAGGGTAATTGGCCCCGTTCCAGTTGAATGTGAAATTACGAAGCGCCACAGCCGTGTACAAGGTGATGTTCGCAAACGCGTAGTTGGACGCCGCGGTCACCCCGCTGTCCAAGGTGCCAGAGCCGAAGCCGATAGACGGGTTCGCGCCAAAAAGCGCGCCAAAAACAAGCAGGAAAACCAGTGCAGGAATGACAGTCCGCGAATTAGCGCCATTTGAAGCCATATAATCCGCATGTAAATTGGAATATAAAATATATAAACAAATTGCATTTAAATTGCATCTAAATTGCATCTTTGGCTGCACAGCAATTGCGGCCAGCCTTAAAAAAAATTCAAGCTTTTTTCAGCCGGATTTCATCGAGCATGGATTTAGAGAAGTCCTCAAATGGCACATCGCGCATCTGGACATTCCCGCGCTTGCGCACTGACACCGTGCCCGCCTCGACTTCCTTGCGCCCGAGGACTATGATGTTCGGGATTTTCCTGCCATAGGCGTCCTTGACCTTGCCTTCCATTTTTCCATCGGACATGTCCGCCTCCGCGCGTATGCCCAGAGCCTTCAATTCAGCCGCCATCTTGGCTGCCGGCGCGTTCTGGTCAGGCGACAATGGCACGACTATTGCCTGGACTGGCGCGAGCCACAATGGGAATGCGCCCGCGTAGTGCTCAATGAGTATGCCCATGAACCTTTCCAGGCTTCCAAGGACAGCCCTGTGTATCATGACTGCGGTGTGCTGCTTGCCGTCCGGGCCCTCGTATTTGGCTCCCATCCTGAGGGGCATCTGGAAGTCGAGCTGGACTGTCGCAAGTTGCCAGTTTCTTCCAAGCGCGTCCTTCACGTCAAAGTCTATTTTCGGGCCGTAGAACGCACCATCGGCCGCGTTGATGGTATAATTGAAATTGTTCTTCTTGAGCGCAGCCTCAAGCGACGCCTCCGCGCGGTTCCAAACTTCAACGTCGCCCATGAAGCTTTCTGGCCTTGTCGAGAGCTTGGCAGTGAACTCGAACCCGAACACGTCGCCGTAAACATGCTTCACGAAATCCAGCACTCCGTTTATCTCGGACTCTATCTGCTCCTCTGTGCAGAATATGTGGGCGTCGTCCTGCGAGAACTTGCGCACTCTTGTCATGCCGCCAAGCACGCCTTTGAGCTCGTTGCGGTGTAACATGCAGAAATCGGCAATCCTCAATGGCAGTTCGCGGTACGACCTGAACTGGGACTTGAAAAGCAGGACGTGGGACGGGCAGTTCATTGGCTTGAGGGAGAACTCCTCGCCGTCAACGTTCAAAAGGAACATGTTCTCCTTGTAGTGCTGCCAGTGCCCGGAAGCCTCCCACAGCTTTTTGTTGAATAGCTGGGGCGTGATGACCTCGGAATACCCGCGCCTGAAATACTCCTCCCTGATGAACTGCTGGAGCTCGTTGTACACAACGGTGCCGTTCGGGAGCAAAAATGGCGAGCCTGGCGACCAGTCATGGAACATTAAAAGGCCTAGCTGGACACCTATCTTCCTGTGGTCGCGCTTCTCCGCCTCCTCGACAAGTTTCAGGTGCGCCTCAAGCTCCTGCGCAGTCTGAAATGCAAATCCGGATATGCGCTGCGTCTGCGCCTTTGTTGAATCATTGCGCCAGTACGCGCCGCCCACCTTTGTGAGCTTGAAATGCGGGCATTTTGAGAAGTCGGAAGCGAACGGGCCCTCGGCGAGATAGCTAGACCCGCCTGCCTGCGCCAGGTATACGGAAGCGGATTCTATCTCGGACAGCGCGTCAAGGAAATACGCCTGGCCCGAAGCCGTGAATGCCTCGATAGCCTTGGCTTTTGGCACCTGCGTGCTTGCCACCGCAAAGGCTGATTTTGAAATCTCCGACATTTTGGCCGAGAGCTTGTCAAGGTCTGCGGGAGTGAGCGCCCTGCCGACGTCTATGTCTGCGCTAAACCCGTCCTGCGTTATCGCGATTGTGCCGAATTTCGCCTTGGGAAAAAGGATTGACGCCGCGTGCATGGCAAGAAGCGCAGCGGTTCTCCGCTCTATTTCCGCGCCAGTGGCTTTGGGAAGCGATGAGCAGTATTTTGCAAACATTTTCGCATCTGCGCTTGCTGCTTTTGAAGCCCTGCCAGCAGGCTCGGCTGTGATTTTCCTTGAGAGCTCTGACAGCGGGTGCCCTTTGCACTTGACATCAAAGGATTTATACCAGCCAAAAGGCGATGAGTGGAATTCAAATTCAGGGTGATTCCTAGCCCGCTCGGATATGGCAGCGAGGGTTTTTTGCGCCACGTCAATGGATGAGGGTTCCTGAGTGAGATGCACCCAGGGGTAAAGGACAATGCGCTGAGCCTTGACAAGCTTTGCTGTCTTGACAATCTCGGCAAGCGCCTTTTCCGAAACTGCCTGCGTGTCAATGTCGTCTTTCTCGATTGCCATGAACGCGACCAGGCATTCCTCAACCCTTGTCTTGCCCTTGGGGGTGTCGGCAGCTGTCTTGAGCGCCTTTGTCAGGGGCTCGTACTCAATGAAATCAGCATGCACCAATAGAAGTTTCATATCAAAAAACACCGCTTTTAGGTAAATATAGTTGATATTAGTGCTAATCAATCATTATAAAAATATGTAAAAATAGGGAAGCGGCGCCCTAAACGGCAAAACCGCCAGCCCGTGCCCCCCGCGGGCCCGCTAATTGGGCCCTTTGCCAATGAATTTCGGCTTTGAGGCAGTGCTGAAAAAGTCCTTTGCCCCTGCACCCGTCATGAGAACGAAGAGATATGGCATGTTGGCCGTCTTTTGCTCTGACGACTGGGCAATGAAGCCATGCTCCTCCATAAAATACTTCTGGCCTTCCTTTGGCGCGTGGGCGGGGAGATAGCATTTTTTCGCTTGCTCGTTTGTGACCAGGACCAGAAGCTTGTCGCCTTTCCCGACAGCATTGAAAGAAGTTATCCTGCAAAGGTCGCAGATTTTTGGCTTGCTGAAAAGCGTGCCATTGCACTTGAACAGCACGTGCTTGCCTGTTTTGACTTCGCCGACAAGGCGGTCCATCGC
>JAKALW010000126.1 GCA_021823945.1 Microcaldota archaeon | reverse complement strand
ATGCTATGGCGGGGATGTTCTTGAAGAATTCAAGCCCCTCCTCCACGCTCATGTCAAGCACGTCGCTTATGCTTTTCCCCTTGAAAAGTATGGATAGGGTTTCCTGGCTGTATCTTTTTCCCTTGCACTCCTCGCACGGCACGTAGACGTCGGGAAGGAAATTCATCTCAATCCTGATTGTGCCGTCGCCCTCGCACTTCTCGCACCTGCCCTTTGAAACGTTGAACGAGAACCAGCCCGCATCAAACCCGCGCGCCTGGGCCTCCTTTGTGGACGCGAATATCTCGCGGATGGCGGTGAACACGCCGATGTATGTGGCGGGGTTGGAGCGGGGCGTCCTGCCAATTGGCGATTGGTCTATTTCAATCACTTTCTCTATTGGGATTGGGACTTCTATTTTCTCGTGCTTTCCAGGCTGCTCCGAGTCAGAAATGCCCAGTTTCGCCCGAAGCCCCTTGTAAAGTATTTCATGGACAAGGGTTGACTTGCCAGAGCCTGAAACGCCTGTTATGCACGACATCACGCCCAGTGGGAATTTCACATCTATCCTTTTCAGGTTGTTCTCCGCGGCGCCGCGCACTGTAATGAAACTGGTTGGCTTCTTGCGGTCGCTTGAGTACTGGATGTACTTCTCGCCGCGCAGGTATTTCGCAGTGATTGAATCGCGCGACTGGATGAAATCGTCGAACTTGCCAGTGGCGATAATTTTCCCGCCATGTATGCCCGCGCCCGGGCCGATGTCCACAAGGTAATCTGCAAAGCGCATGGTGTCCTCGTCGTGCTCCACCACAATCAGGGTGTTCCCGAGGTCGCGCAGGCGTTTCAATGTCGAAAGGAGCTTTGCATTGTCACGCTGGTGCAATCCAATGGAGGGCTCGTCAAGCACGTAGAGCACGCCTGTCAGGTTCGAGCCGATTTGAGTGGCAAGCCTAATCCTTTGGGACTCGCCGCCCGAGAGAGTGCCGCTCTCCCTGCCAAGGGTAAGGTAGTCGAGCCCGACATTTGTCAGGAATTCGAGCCTGCTTTTTATCTCCTTGAGAACTGTGCGGGCTATGATTGACTGTGAAGGCGTCAGGCGCAGGTTGGAGAAGAATTCGTAAGACTCGGAGATGGACATGTCCGACGCCTCGGCTATGTTCTTGCCGTTTATCTCCACTGCCAGGGCAGCCTTCGCAAGCCGCCTGCCCCCGCACTCGGGGCATTTGGCAGAGGAGCGGAATTTCTCAAGCGTCTCGCGCCTATACTCTGACTCTGTGGTCATGTAAGTGCGCTCGAGGTTCGGCATGACTCCCTCGTATGAGTCTGTGTATTCCCATTTGGAATCTGATTTCCTGGACTCGTATTTGTACTGTATTGCCTCGGTCGTGCCGTACAGGAGCACGTTGAGCTGCTCTTTTGTGAAGTCCTCGATTGGCGTTGTAAGGTCAAACCCGAACTTCTTGCCGACGTAGCGCAGCTTCTGGGTATAGTAAGAGCCAATCATGGCGGTCCGCCACGGCGCAATGGCGCCCTCAAGCAGTGTCTTGGACCTGTCCGGTATGACCTTGTCAACGTCAAACCACATTTTCCTGCCAATTCCCTGGCAGCCGGGGCAAAAGCCAAAAGGCGAGTTGAACGAGAACATGCGCGGCTGCAATTCCCCGAGGGATATGCCGCAGTCCGGGCACGCATTTTTCTGCGAGTATAAAAGTTCCTTCGCGCTTTGCCCCGCGCCTGAGGAGACAAGCACGAGCCCCTCTGACTGCCTTGCTGCCGCTGTGACGGAGTCGAATAGCCTTTTCCTCTCCTTCGGGTCAATGTCGAGCCTGTCCACCACGATTTCAATGTTGTGCTTTTTCTGCTTGTCAAGTTCAGGCTTGTAATCCTCAAGCTCCACGTCGGCGCCGTCAACGCGCGCGCGGGAATACCCGCCCTTGAAGGCGTCCTCGAAAAGCTTCTCGTATGTGCCCTTCTTCCCGCGGACAACGGGCGACATTATTCTCGCCTTGCCGCCCTTGAATTCCGAGATTATGCTGTCTGTTATCTCGTCTATCGACTGGGAGATTATTTTCTTGCCGCATTCCGTGCAGTGCGGCGTGCCTATGCGCGCGTAGAGGAGCCTGAGATAATCGTAAATCTCCGTCACTGTGCCCACTGTGGAGCGAGGATTGGATGAAACGCCTTTCTGGTCTATTGAAATGGCAGGCGAGAGCCCCTCGATCGAGTCGACGTCCGGCTTGCTCATGAGCCCTATGAACTGCCGCGCGTACGCCGACAATGATTCGACATATCGTCTCTGTCCCTCGGCGTATATGGTATCGAACGCGAGCGTGGACTTGCCGGAGCCTGAAAGCCCGGTGAAGACCGTAATGGAATATTTCGGGATTTCAAGGGAGACGTTCTTGAGGTTGTGCTCGCGCGCGCCCTTGATTATGATTTTGTCCTGCATCATGAACACCAATTGATTATGGAAAGGCTTGGTTGCCCCTGATTCGCGGCATTTGCCGCCCTCCTGCATGGAATGCTCTAGAGGGTGAATTATAACTGATAAGGTATTATTGCATGGAAATTATCGGATTCAAGCAATATAAAGGAATATGGGAGGCAGTTTTCCACTGGTATTTTTGGAATCCCTGGTTAGCAGGGCATAAGCCCGTGGTTTTGCGGCAAACCGCGCGGAACAGCGGGTCAGCGGCGCAGTGGGAAATGTGTCCCGGGATAATAAAACATGTTTAAATAACCTTGTTGAGCAGGGATAATCCAGAAGGGAGTTCTAATATGCAAAAAAATATCCAGCTTACTAATACTGCTACATTTGGCAATGGCAACGGGAACAGGGGAAACGGGAACAAGAACGGCATTTTCCCGCCTGCCACAGTGATTGAGAATTTCAAGTTCGACATCCAGGGCGGCATGGACAGGATATCCCAGGCCAAGGAAAAGTCTGGCGTGAAAGGCTTTGTCACTGTTTTCGGTTCAGCGCGGCCCCTGCCATCCGATTCCAACTATGACCTGGCGGCAGAAACCAGCCACATTTTCGGCAAAAACGGGTATGGCACGATAACAGGCGGCGGCCCTGGAATCATGAGGGCGGGAAACGAGGGGGCTTCAGCGGCAAACGCGCCCTCCATAGGCGTGCAGCCGCACTTCCTTGACAGGCGCGAAGGCAACACGAGCGTTGACAATAAAATCCAGGAAACAGTGCACACCATGTATTCGCGCAAGATACTCTTTTCCGCCAACTGCAACGCGATAATAGCTTTCCCGGGCGGGTATGGGACGCTGGACGAGCTTTTCGAGAACCTCAAGCTCATCCAGATAAACAAGATGAAAGGCGTCCAGGTCATACTCATGGGCAGCAAAAACTACTGGATGAGCCTTCTCACATGGATGGAAAAACATGTGCTTGGGAAAGGTTTCATAAACGCGCGCGAGTTCGGGCTCATGAGATACGCCGCTACCCCGAACGAGGCGCTCAATATAATCAATGAGAACACGTTCAATCCGCTCAGGCACGACGCCTCGCAAATCGCGGCGTGGTTCGAGGAAGACCTCAAGATATGCCACAACCACATGGGCGGCATCCATAACACTTCCACAAGCATATTCGGCTCTGCAAGGGCAAAGGCCGGCGAGCATTACGAGTCGGCAAAGGATCTTGCGCGCAGGCTCTCGATAATGGGCCATGCGGTTTACAGCGGCGGCGGCAAGGGCATAATGGAGGCTGTGGCGAAAGGCGTTCTGGCGGCTGGCAAAAAGTCGTCCTGGCCCAGGCCTGTGCTGTTCATGGCAAACGAGAACCCGGACGCGAGCAAGTCAGACCACGTGAAGCTCAACTTGATAGCCAGCAGGAAACTCGTGCTCGGCTCAAGCGACGCGCTGGTTTTTTATCCGGGGGGGTATGGCACGCTCGACGAGCTTTTCGAGTACGCGGTCCGCATCCAGATTGGCGACATGGAAGCCGTCCCGATAGTCACGATGCACAGGCAGTTCTGGAACCCGCTGTACA
>JAKALW010000125.1 GCA_021823945.1 Microcaldota archaeon | reverse complement strand
CTTGTCACCCGTGTTCGCGACGCTGACTTTCAGCTTTGTCATCTGCCCGGGCGTGGGGCTGTTTTCAGCTATTGAAACCACGAAATCCGGCGCGGTTTTGACTACGTTCAATAGGACAGTGGCCTTGTCAAAATCCGTGTTGCCCAGGTCGTCGTCGTACAATATGCCGATTGGCAGCGCGTAAACGCCGCTTGAGACATTGCTTGAGGCCATAATGTCGGATGAAAACTCCGAAGTGTTAGACAGCTTGCCTATGAATAGCGGCATGCTCATTGCCACAAAGCCGCTGCCTGTCCCAAGGATTGCCGAAGTGCGCGGATCTTCGGACTGGCCAATGTAAAGGCGCACGTTTTTCACTGCGCCTCCCATGTCCGAGATTGTCCCGGAAAGCGTGAAAGAGCCGTCGGTGTAGACAGTCGCGGACTTTGACGATACCATGAATATCGGCGGATTCGACACCGAGACCGGGATTGTGAAGGATTTCTGGGTTATGTCGGTGGAAGAGCTGTATGCGGTTGAGACCTGGCTTGAGCCGTAAAGCAAAGCCTGGAAATTGTAAATGCCGGTTTTTGCCGTGTCAAGCACTGAAAATGGTATTGAGATGATAGTAGAGCCGCCAGGCGAAATGTCGCCGACATAGACCTGCGTGTTTGACTGCAAGGGCCCGCTGCCTATTGCGGTCAGCTTGATGCCGGACACTGTGACCAAGCCCGCGTTTGATATTGTCATTGTGACAAGGCCGGAAGAGCCCGGCTTGATTGTCGTAGGGCTGACTGAATAGGATGAAACCGAAATGTCGGCAAATGCAAAGCCGAGCATCAGCACTGCTATGAGAAGCGCACCAGCCGCGTTGAATCCAGAAAAAATGCCCTTGTTGTTCCTGCCACACATACGAATCACCATTTTGAATATAACCCATGCTTGCCCAAAAATGCTTGAGAATGAATTTCTTCCAGGGCAGCCTCGCCCGGGCAATGCCGTATCATCGCCCGGTCTTGTCCTCAATCCTTTCCACCTGGCCGTCCCTGATGTGGATTGTCCTTTGTGCAACCGAAGCAACATCAGGGTCATGCGTCACGATTATGAGCGTCTTGCCTTCAGAATGGATTTTCCTGAATATGTCTATGACCGCGTCGCCCGACTTGGAGTCGAGGTTGCCCGTTGGTTCGTCGGCAAGCAGGATTGTCGGCTCATTGACAAGGGAACGGGCTATTGCCACCCTTTGCCTCTGGCCGCCTGAAAGCTCGCTTGGGAGATGGCCGAGCCTGTCGCCCATGCCAAGCCTCACGAGGACCTCGGTGGCGCGGCGCCTGCGCTCCGGCGCGGGAACATCGTAAAACATCATTGGCAGCATTACGTTCTCAAGCGCGGTTATTGTAGGGATGAGGTGGAAGGACTGGAATATGAATCCGACTTTCTTGCCCCGGAAAGTCGCGCGCTGGGAATCGCTCATCTGCGTGGTGGGCACGCCATCTATCGACAGGCTTCCCGAAGTGGGGTAGTCCAAAAGCCCCAGTATCTGGAGAAGCGTGGACTTGCCGGAGCCGGACGGGCCGATTATTGAAATCCACTCGCCCTTGCGAACTTCAAAGGACACGTCCTTGAGCGCGTCAAGAGAGGTGTCGCCCATGAAATACGTCCTTTTTATCTTGTCAAGGACCATGACAACATCGCCTTTCCTTCCCTGCTTTGGCGATTCAGCGCCAGCCGCAAAATGCGCTTGCGCGGCCTGCCTGGCGCTTGTTGGCTTTTTTTGCATTATAACACCGTTATGAGCGCCCCAAAAAGCGCGCATTTGCTGACAGCGCATATGGGATATACGAAAAAGATATATGGGACACATCCTTAAAATGCATCTGCCGGCGGCAAGATAGGGGCAAGCGGCAAAAACAACCAATCGGACAAAGCTTAAAATATCAAGTAGGCATAAGAATCAAACAAGAAGGCATTCAAAAAAAGGTTTGGTATCAATGGCTGACACAAAAGTCAAAGCGGTTTATTCGATAATAAGGGTGCTTGTCGCGGTAATTCTCGGCTACGCAGTGTATTACCTCCTTACAGCGGAAGGCAACAATGTTTTCCTCGGGGACAGCACGCAGATGTTTGGGATTGGCGGCGGGATAATTGTCGCGATACTGGTGTTTTTCCTGCTCACCAAGCTCAAAGGCGGTGGGGACTGAAAAGCGCCCAAATGCAGGCGGGCTCGCCTGCACATTTCCCTTCTTTTTCAAAATGAATATTAAAAGTGCCCTATTTCCTGCATGCCGTCTGGCTTCATCCAGATAAAATTTGTAAAAACTTTCTGGCCAGCCTTAGCTATCCCCTTGAGAACCTGGCAAGGGCCCCGTCCGCGGCAGCTTTTGCCCGCGCGCCGCCAATGACCAGTACAGCGCCCTTGTCTGGCTGGCCATAAACCACAGCCCATTTCTCAGAGGCATATCGCATGGCTACCAGCGTGGCAAGATCTTCCTCCCCGTCAACCAGTATGCAGCCCTTCCCGGCAGACATGGCAGATTTGACAGCATCCTCAAGCTCCTGGGTTATGGCGCCTGCTGGGTTCTTCACCCTTTGCGGGCTTTTGCAAAAAGAAGAAAGCGTTCTCGAGACTTCGCCGCTGACTGCCGACCTTTTAGTCATGTTGTCGTAAATAACTATTTCGGGGGTTATGCCCGACCGGATGAGCCTGTATGCGCACTCGTCGCCCACGGCGCAGACTCGCAAGCCGCCGGATTTGAGCCGCGCGCGCAAAGCAGCGTCTGGCAAAAGCTCGCCAAGGGGCTCTTTCAGGGCAGCCCTAAGCTCGTCCGTGATTATGTACACCAAAACACCCAAAACCGCCCGGGAATCAGTTCGACCCGACCACTTTCACGCCGGAAGCGCTGCCGATTATGGCTCGCGTGCATTTGGTGAATATGCCGCAGTCCACAACTCCCGGGATTGCCTCAAGGTACGATTCCATCTGCGGCGCGTCCGCGACGTCCATGCGCGCGTCCAATATGTAATTGCCGTTGTCAGAAATCAGCGGGCCGAACTTGCCAGTACCTGTCCTGGCAAGAGCCTCGATGCCGTCTGTCCTAAGTTTCCGCTTGACAGTGGAGTAGGCAAAAGGCGTCACCTCGATTGGCACAATGCCCGACAGATGGTCCTTGAACTTGGAATCGTCTATTATGATTGTGAAGTCCTTTGCCTCGTAAGCAACGACCTTCTCGCGCACGAGCGCGCCGCCTGCGCCCTTTATGCTCTGGAGCGCGGGGTTGACAACGTCTGCGCCGTCAACCGCGTAGTCTATGTGGTCCACGGCGTCAAGCTCCACAACGCCCAGCCCGGACTTGAAAGCCAGGTGCTTGGAATCGAAAGACGTGGGGACGCACTGGATGTGCCAGCCCTTTGACCTCACAAGCTCGCCAAGGCCGGTTATGAAATGCGTGGCCGTGCTCCCGGTGCCAAGGCCTATCACCATGCCGTCGCGCACGTACTTTAGCGCTTCCAGGGCGACTTTTTTCTTCACTGGTCCCATCGGGTCGGGTTTGTCAGAAACAGTAGCGGGCATAGATACACCTTGAAACTGGAGTTTCTTGCCTTGGTTGCACACGGATTTCGTAGGCTTTTCACAAGCAGTGCCTCTTCGCCGCCGAAACAGGCGGGTTGGCGGGCATTGCCTGGTGCTGCGTCTTTTCCAAGGCTTTTGGCGCTCCGGCGCCAAAAAGCTTTTGGACTTGGCGAGGATTGAACTCGCGGCCTCGTGCTTGCAAAGCACGCGCTCTACCACTGAGCTACAAGCCCAAGAAAAAACAAGTGCTAAGTATATGCAAAGCAGGTTTAAAAACCCGATTTGAAGGCGGCAGGCCATGGGCAAAACCACCCCAATATGTTTAAGAATACCTTGGGCAAATACATCTCTCGGGTGCTTATTATGAGTGAAAGGAAAGAACATGAATCGCAGAAACAGCCTGCCCAAAAACCCAAAAAAGAGCAGGGCATGGATTACAACAAGATA
>JAKALW010000124.1 GCA_021823945.1 Microcaldota archaeon | reverse complement strand
AAAAATACATGACAAATACCATCAAATGCGTTTGCCAATGAAAAAATGATTTTGTGATAATCATGCAGGAACCGCAAGCAACCAGGAAGGGGAAAATCAGGTCGGAATGCTCCATGAAATTCCATTTCAGCACTGCAAAGCAGGCAGTGGACGCGAAAACGGCCCTGGCGCAAGAGACTGAATTCAAGAAGCGCGCCAATTCGCAAGTGTCGTGCAAGGGCAATGTCCTTGATGTTTCAATATCGGCAGACGACCCAGTGGCGCTCCGCGCCACTGCGAACTCATACCTAAGGTTATTAAGCGTCATTGAGAAATTAGAGCAGGAGGCATGACGGGAATCCGGGCTTCCAGAACAGGAGGCATGAAGAAAATTCACGCTCCTTCAAATACTATTAATCATTGGTGGTTTAAATGGCAGAAAATCCTCAGAAAGGCGCAAAGATGCAGGTTCCGGCGGACGTTGAAAGGGACGTCGCGGACTACCAGAACCTCCAGCGCCAGCTCCAGTCTGTTTTGATACAAAAGCAGCAGATGCAAATCGCGCTCGAGGAAGTCAAAAGCGCGCTCGAGTCAGTCGAGGGGACAACGGGCGACGTCTACAAGGCCGCTGGCGGTCTTCTCCTCTCAACAACCAAGGAAGCGGCGAAAAAGGAGCTTGTTGACAAGAAAGAGATGTTCGATTTGAGGATTGGGCAGATAACAAAGCAGGAAACCGCGCTTTCCACAAAGCTCAATGACCTCAAGACAAAGCTCGAGGCAGCGGCAAAGCGCATGCAATCCTCGGCACCATCCCCGTCTTCATAAAAAGCCTTGTTCCAGGTGAGCATTGCTTGAAAAAACCCTCCCGCAAGGATTTCCTGGCATTGTCTGGAAAGAAATGCCTGATATCATTCCACTCAGGAGGGGACATTGACGCCGTCGGCGCTGCCATATCAATTCGCAGGAAGATTAAAACCGCCACGATAGTGGCGCCTGACAGGATTTCAAGTTCCGCGCGCAAGCTCGCGGACTTTTGCGGCGAGGAAATAGCGCATGTGGAAAAGTTCAGGGCTGGCGGCGGCGCGGGCAAACCCAAGCCAGGCAGTGCGGGCAAATCCAAATCCGGCGGGGCATTGTTGCCCGGTGCATCATACGACTTTTCGGAATTTGAGCATTTCATCCTCCTTGACACGAATTCGGCGGGCAATGCGCCGCTTGCAAGCCATATCTCTTTTGACTGGGTCATAGACCACCACTCCTTGCGCTCCGACAGCATCAGGGCAAGGCACAGCATAATAGACAATAGGATGTCCTCCGTGTGCGAGATTGTGGCTGGACTTGTCGGGCCGGCAGACAGCAAGTCATCGCTTGCGCTTTTGTGCGGCATAATAGCAGACTCGTATTATTTCCACAACGCGAGCATTTCCACATTCAAGACAGTGACGAAACTTTTGTCCAAATGCGGGCTGGAATACCAGGAAGTCCTGTCATTTGTCGACCAGCCGCGCGACGTGGCGTCAAGGCTGTCAATGCTTGAGGCGTGCAGGAACGTCGCCATAGTGCACGAGAAAATCAACGGCGAGGACATCATAATTGCCACGTCGCAGGCAGCGGGCTTCGAGGCCGACGCGGCAGTGGCATTGATTGACATTGGCGCGGACATTTCTTTTGTGGGCCACGCCGGCAAGGTGGGCGCGAGGATATCCGCGCGCATGAGGAATGCGCATTTTGCAAAGCTTTCAATGGCGTCCATAATGTCCAAAGTCGCGCCAATCATAGGCGGGACTGGCGGCGGGCACGTGTGCGCCGCAGGGGCAAATGGCACAGAGCCGGAAATGATGGAATTCGCCCTCAACAAGGCTGTCAGACTTGCGATTGAAGGGTTTGGGAAACAATAGGAATTGCTCAAGCCCAAAAACAGCGGCATAGTTAAGCCCTAATCCATTCTGTCTGCTTCTAGTTATGTTTATATTCTATTTCTGACATATCCAACCATGACGCCAAAACCGCAATTCAGCTTTCTAATCGCAGCAGCGCTTTTCCTTTTTTCAACTGTTTTTGCTGCATACCCTTCCGGCCTTGTGTCATACTGGCCCTTTGATTCCAATGCCAATGACGCCTTTGGAAGCAACCATGGCACTGTCTATGGCGTGCCGTTAAGCTCCTCTGGCGGAAGGGTGGGGGGCGCGTACGTATTTTCCGGGAACGGGTCCAACATAACGGTCCCGTCAAGCTCTTCCCTGAACCTAACGGACGCCATAAGCATAGCTGTCTGGATAAAGCCTGGCACTATTGTGGGCACTGACTGGCCGTATTTCATCCTGAAAGGCGACGATACCCCAAGTACCAGGGCATGGGGATTTCTTGAGCATACTGGTTTAGGTTATAACTTTGATACCTTCAATTCAACAGGGAGCGAGGTCGGGGGCTCTTTTATCAATCCAACTATCAATCAGTGGATTTTCCTTGCCGGCACATTCAATAGTAGTGGGGGCTCAAATAACCAGAAATTCTATGTTAATGGGGCGCTTTACAGCCAAGGCACTCAAACCGGCAAACTTTATACTAACACAAAACCGCTTGTCTTTGGCAAGTGGCGCTCTATATATAATGAATATTTCAACGGCTCCATGGACGAGGTCGCAATTTTCAACAGGGACTTGAGCGCTGTCGAAGTGGCGCAGATGTATAATTATTCCAGAAACGGATTTGGCTATTTCGCAACACCGATAAATACTGTATCTTTTGGCAATGGAAACTTTAACAACAGTTCAACTGTCGCTGCAAAAAGCATTTTTGCCAATATTTCCGTGAGTGTGCTTCCAATGCTAAGGAATTTCACATTCAGTTTCAATGGAACAAATTATTCGCCTTATGATGACTCGCTAATATTCATGGAAAACTTCGACAATGTTGCGGCGCTTGGAGAGAATTCAACCTCGGCCGTTGACGTTTCAGGCTCGGGTATTTCCGGCTATGTCAATGGCAGCACGTGGACATCAAGCGGCAAATACAATGGCGCCTATTCCTTCAATGGAGCGAGCAACTCGATTGACTTTGGCAACCCGTCCCAGGCGAACTTCGGCACAACCCAGAGCTTTACCATTTCCCTCTGGTTCAAGATGTTGCCTAAGAACGGCGGAAACCAGCTTTTTTCAAAGGGCACAGGCTGTTACATGCCCGGCTACAGGCTGGAATATTACTCCGGCAGCAATTCGACGACTTTTTGGATGGCGAATGGCACTTATGAATTCGGGCGGGTTTATTTCAGTTCTTTAAAGCCAGATGGCGCTTGGCATCATGCCGCAGTGACGGTCAACAGGGCAACGAAGAATGTTACATTGTATTTTGACGGAAATTATGACAATTCAACAGTTTATCCTGTTGACTATAACCTGAGCAGCACCTACAAGCTCATGGCTGGCGCCGACGCAGCATGCGGCTCGCTTGCGAACTTCTACAATGGCACGCTCGATGAAATCCGCATGTACAACAGGGTTTTGTCTGCAAGTGAAATCAGGCAGCTTTATGCGTCCAACCTCAGGAAGGCCAATACAACCACTTGGGAATTTGTCACAAACCAGGCCAACCTCACAGACGCTGCCTACGAATATGCGGGCTACGCAACTGACCTGCAAGGTTATCAGAACACCACGGGCACAAGGTCGGTCACACTGCAATACAATCCTGTGGCTACCGCTTATGCCGGCGCTTCCACCAACCTTTCCGCGGTGGCAGACATCACAAATGTCACGAACCTGACTTTGGAAAAGGTCGGCAAGGGAAAAATCAAGTTTCCCGCCTCGTATTCTGTCAATGCGGCTGGGCAGGATTACGATTCCAACATAGTAATGGGTAATGGCTTCGTGTCAGTGAATTCGTCCGCTCTTGATTCCAGTTTCAATTCCACCGCCACGCTTGCCATGAACCTGACAGGCGCATATTCCGGCGCATCCGCTCCCACAATATATTATTACGAGCCATTTGTGTCAAGCCAGAGCGCCATAATCGCCAATGGCTCTGTTTGCT
>JAKALW010000123.1 GCA_021823945.1 Microcaldota archaeon | reverse complement strand
CCGATCTTTCCCGGGACTTGCTGAAGTTGCCATGCATATCACCGTTTTCGTCTATTGCGTCTGGATTATTGCTTCCTCTGGTTTAAATTATTTTCACAAACCCTGTGCCAAGCTCCGCCAAGTCCGCGCCCATCAGGCTTGACGTCTGCCTCACGAAAGTGAAGAACATTATCATTGCCACAAGCGGGTAGAACACAGCTTGCAGGTATATCACGGCCACCTTGTTCGCCGCCTCCTGCGCATACGCGGATATGGTCGACATGTTCTGCCTGACATAGTCCTGCGTCATGTACGCGTCTGAGAGCGAGTCCCCGCAAGTCTGCACGCCCGGCAGGGTGGCGAAATTAATCGTGCACGCGCTTGTGGCGTTGCCCTGCAATGCCACTATTGCCACGAACGATAGCGGGAACACTATGTATCCGCCTATTGCGAGGGCTATAAAGAATCCCCCGACGCCGCGCGTTAGCGGGAATGTGCGCAATATCAGCCCCACTGGCAGGAAGAACGTGAACATGGTGGCCTCGAAAAACTCAAGGAGCCTGTAGAACCCATATTCAATGAACATGACGTATGTCAGCCTGTTCTCGGTTATGTGGAACATACCTACAAGCCCCGAGAGGTACCATGCCTGCGCCGGCTCAATGCCTCCCACGTCCATGTTTATGCTCTCGGAGAACTCGACAAACCCGTTCACGTGGTATATCCAGCGGTAGATGCTTGTGGAGCAGTCAAGTGTTGCGTTCACATATGTTTTCGCGATGTCGAAAGGCCACAGGTTGGCGGCTGATGCTACTGGCAGCCCGCCTACCTGGCTAATCACCGTGCCTGTGAAGCCCATTGCCGCGTTCATGCCTACGGCCACAAGGGCTATCAGGAATATGGCAATCAGGAACGTTACAAAGACCTGCGCGAACTCTGATTTGCACCACTGTTTCAGGGACTGTAGGTTGAACATGAAGGCGAACATGTAAAGCCCCGTGACCATTAGGAAGGTCGCAAAAGTCGCGAGAATGATAATCGGTTCCCAGCTGGTCATCGAGCTGTGCAGGGCATTCATTGCCACAAGCCCCGGGTTGGACTGCAGCAGGGGCAATATGCCTGAATGTGCGAACATTGAAAGCGCCGTCGGGTCTGCCATGTCAAATCATCCTTGTGAGCGAGGCAACGTCCACTTCCTCGCCAAATATCTTTGAGAGTTCCTTGACAACAGTTATGAGGACAGCGAAATTAATCGCCACAAGCACAACCGATGCGATGAACACGTTGAACGCAATCCTCACAATCCCGTATACCATTGTCGAGACGTTTTGCGCGGCCTGGACATTGCCGGAACTGTCAGGCGTTGCCTGGCTGAGGAGATTGCTCGTAGAGTCGGACCTCGCGGTTTCAGCGCTTGCCTGGTCTGTGGGATAGCCGGACTGGTAATTGCCGACTATCTTGTCGACAGTGTCAGCCCTTGTCTGATTCATGGCATCCCTTATGGCATAGTCATTGAACACCAGCATAAGTGGATAGAATATGAACAGGCCCAAAGCCAGGCCTATCATGGCCCCGCCGAACTGCCGCGTGGGCGCGAATGCCCTGAAGAATATGCCGACCGGCAGTATGAAGTTAAGCATGGCGATGTTTATGTAGTCGAGTATGGCTTTTTGCGCCACTGTTATCATGAACGCCAGCATGACGCCGTTTATCATTATGTTTACCGACCCGCTGATTGGCATCAGCCCCGCGAAGGGCTGTGTGCTGAATCCCACCCCTGTTGGCCTCATGTTCCACGTAATGCCCGTGGCGCGCACAATGACGCTGTTGACAAGGAGCGTGGCTCCGAAAGAAGTGACAGTTGTAACCCTCAGCCATGAGAGGTAGTTTTGGGCTGCCACGTACATGTTCGGGGCACCCGCGGCGGCGCCCGTGCTTGAGAATATTGTCGGCGGGAATGCGCATGACGCGCCTATGAAGGCCACTAGCCCCACGGCTATGAGCGCAGTCACCAATGCCTGGAAAAGCTCGAATTTAGCCCATGCTATTATTTGCGGGTTCCTGAACAGGTTGGCGAACATGTACATTAGGGCAATGAATATGGTGCTTATCAGGAGCGCCAAGCCGATGTTGACCTGCCATGGCGCAAATCCGGTCTGGAGACTGCCAATGTTATTGCAGACGTCCAATGCGATTCCGCCAAAGCTTCCGGTTACGGGCATTCCAAAGCACCTATATTAGCCTCAAAAGCGCGGATATGTTCAAATCCGAGCCGAGGAATTTGGCTATCTCCCTAATTGATGTCATGAGTATGAAAAGGTTGAAAATGGGCAGGAGGAGGGACATTATGAGTATGATATACGAAAGCTGGAACACGAAATTGTACAATATCATTCCCAATGCCACAAGTATCGCCGCCGAGAATGCCGGGCCCGCAAGAGCGAGCAATCCGTACGACTTGATGCCGACCAGGTAGGTGAACAGGCTTGCCCCGCCGACACCCCCTGCAATCACGCCCATGGAGTTTACGAAGTCCTTGATGGACTGCTTGATTTGTATGTCATAGAAGCATGGCGTCACGGGCGTGATATGGCAGTTGAGATTGCCGTTTTGGTCAATATACGAGCCATAATGCGCGTCCGCAATCGCCTTGTTCGCAATCAGGCAGACAGGGTATACGAAGTAAAGCCCGATTGCAAGCGCGATTATGGCCCCCCCCGCGCTCCTTGTGAATGGGAAAGCGCGCAGGAACACGCCAAGCGGCAGGAAAATGGCAAGCATCTGCTTGCTAATGAAGTCGAGGAGGAACACCTGGGCTGCCCATTCCCCCCAGGCGCCCACGAGGAAATTCATTATGAGCCCCATGCCGTCCATGATAGGCCTGAAAAGCGGCGCAATCGAAAACGAAATCCCGAACCCGCCCGGCCTTATGTTGATTTGCAATGTGCCGTAAACGCTCAGGACTATGTTGAATACGTTCAGGGAAATGAAGTTCGAGAGCATTGTCCACTGGACCATGCTCGCGTATTCATTGGCCTTGTACAGGTGGTCGCAATAAGCCGGGTCTGACGGAGTGCAAAACATCTTGTTGCTCAGCGGGAAAGCTATGGAAATCAGGATGAAGAACCCGATTACAATCAGCGCGGAGCCGAATGCCTGGTACAGGTTTTCCTTTGCCCAGGCGATTATCTTCGGGCTTTGGAGGAAATTCCCTGCCATGTATGCCAGAGCAACCAGGAACACCGCAGTGGCAAGCGCCAGCGAAGTGAGGGGCACCCAGTTGTACATGTTCGCGGTGCTGGCTGCCGCGAGGCTTGAGAAATTGCTGTTGTAGAAGTCCGTAATCGAGCTTGGTATTATCTGCGGATATGCCACTCCCGCGAGCATGGCGAATAGTGCCACTGCCGCAAGCGCCGCAATGGCGCGCTTTCCCCTGCGTTGCATATCCTTGTTTTCCATTGTTTCACGCTTTTTGCGGTTCAAGGCGCGCATCGTTCCCTAGATAATCCTTGTCAGTCCCGCTATTTCAGTGTCGCCGCCAAGCCTTGGCGACATCACTTTCACGCTCGCTATTGTCACCATCAGGGATATGAATGGCATGACAAGCGTGAAAAGCATGAGCCTTGCCGTCTGGTCTATGAGCCCGCCGTGCCCGATTATCCCGTCCCCTGCCACCAGGGCGTCGAATGACGTCGAGAGGTCGTTTGAGATGAACCACTGGACGCTGCTCGCCCATGACTTGAGGGTTTTGTATACTGCGGACAATGCGCCCGGGCTTGCCGCCTGCCCATTGTTTACTGCGAAGACCATGTAGAGGTAGTTGTTGTTCGCGTCCGTTGTCATTTTGATTTCGTACTGCCCGCCCGACGTGTCCGTGAAATTGAGCGCGTCCGCGCCCGTGTAGGTCACTGTGGACACTGTCAGGGTGTTGCTCTCGTCATACCTGTTTTTCAGGATGAAATTCGCAGGCGGCGGCCAGGGTACTGTCTGGTTGCTTGTGAACACGTAAGTCTCGCCTGCCAGGCACGTGCCGTAATCCAATTT
>JAKALW010000122.1 GCA_021823945.1 Microcaldota archaeon | reverse complement strand
TTCCTGCCGCCAAGGAGCATGAAGACCGAATCCGTGTCCGCGTAAAGCACTGAGAACCCGGCAGCCTCGGCTTTTGATATTGTCTGGGTGATGTAATGCCTGCCCCATGCGGTCACCGACTCGCCGCAGTCGCGCGAGTACCACCTTGAGCGGGCATATGCAAGATAGCCATAATACGAATTCGCAAGGATTTTGAGCGCCTGCTGGCGCGCGAACATGTCGGCATACTCGCCTGAGCCCTTGGCAAGGGTTTTGAGCTGGTCTTTCAGGCTCGCGCGGGCCTTGACAATGCGGTCGAGCACGTATGGCACAATGCCCTGGACCTTGCCGCAAAAGCGCGCGCCCGTGGGCGACATGTGGCTTTCCTCGGGCGTGCAGTCGGAGCAGTTGAGAGTGTATGGGTCAATGTTGTGCGAGCAGATTATAGAAGGATACAAGCCGCGAAAGTCGAAGACAACCATGTCGTCGTAAATGCCAGGCGTCGGAAGCTTGACAAACGCGCCCTGTATCATGTGGGCGGACCTGTCCTTGACCTCGAAATCGCTTGGTTTGTTGGGTATGACCGCGCTTTTTGCCACTGACTCGAACATCAATAGGGATTCCACAAGCTGCCCCGTCGTGCTCGATGACACGTCAAATATGGGCGTCTTGGTGATTTTTGAGAGCTGGAACTCGATTGGCAATATGTGCGACGCCAATTCCAAAGTCTCAAGCGCGTCATTGTGCGAGTATTGGAACAAAAGCGTGCGCTTCTCCTCGTCGTCCCACATCTTGTAAATGTCGGTTTTCTGGACCTTGGACTTGGTGGTGCTTTCCTTCCCGACAAGCTCGCGGTAGGCGTTCTCAAGGGTCATTTTGGAAACCTTGAGAGCGCCAATAGTATTCAGGAACTTCACCACGTGGAATATGTCCATGTGTATCCTGCCCGCGATTTTCGCCTCGATTGTCAGCCCGCGCTCCTGTATCTTGAAAGTCTTTCCGTCTCTGCCAATCGGGAACGGGACTTTGTTTGCGCGGGAGCGCGCCTCAAGGTAAGGCAGGTCGAATTGTGACGAGTTGTAGCCGTGGAGCATTTCCACGTCCTCTTCCTTGACTATTTTGCAAAATTCCCCGATTATGGCTTTCTCATCCTTGAGAACTGTGACGAATGGAAGCGGGGATTTTGGCGAGCGCCATGAAAGCACGCCGGATTTCCCGCTCGTGGTGGCGTAGCTTATCATAATCACCGGGTCGGTATTCTGCCTCGGGACGCCAAGCGGGTTGTAGGTCTCAATGTCAAACGCCATCTGTTTGAGCTTTACGGGCCTGTCGACGTGGGCTATGAACCTCTTGAGGAACTTGCCCTCGCGCTCGTAAGTGTAAAGCGAGAAAGGTTCGAGCCCCTTGTCCATGAGATACCTCTTGGCAAAGGGGATGTTGAATTCGTACGCGGAATAGCCGGAAAGCGCCTTTCTGATGATTGGAACATTGAATGGATAATCCGCGTAAACTTTGAGGAGTTTTTTGGGCTTTCCCGCGACAAGCCTTTCGACTGGCTCGACTTTCACTGCCTTGATTTTCTTGCCCTTGTCCATCAGGTCCAAGGCGAGTATGTTTTTCGACTCGGATTCGGGCGCCTCAAGGTAGAAATACGGCTCGTATGCGTCGTAGAGGCGGAAGAATTTTTTCCCCTTCATTAGCAGCCTGACATAGGTCTTCCCATTGACAAGATGGTAATCCGCGGAAATCAGGAATGCCTTTGACGTTTTCATGCATTAAGATTGTCAAATCAGGTTAAAAAGAGGAAAGGGTTTGCAGGATGGCAGGCAAGGGCTGGCGGCGCATGTTGCGCAATAGCAAAAGCGGGGCCAGGCCACACGCCGGGCCGCCACCCGTGCAAATCAGGGAGCGGTTTCCGGCCTATCCGCGCCGCGCCTCGTGCAAAACCACCGCCTTGTTCCAGGCGTAATCTTCGGAGTGGAAATAGTCGGCATTTGCCGCTATCTGCAGGAATAGCCCTGGGTCGCGCAGCTTGAAATTCCCGGCTGCCTTTGATATTGACAGGTCGAATTTGTCCCTGACAAGCGATTCAAGCCTGCCCTGCGGCATTGTGCCTGTCCCGTTTGTGCTGATGTTGAGCTCGACGCCCTCTTTTCCAATGACATATGACAGCGACACCCTGGCAAAATCCGAAAGATGGTTTGCGACAACGCTCACTGCTATGTGCCTTGCAAGCATTGTGCCTGTGGCCGAAGGCTTGGACGGGTCCTCGCCGCTAAAAGAGTCCTCCATCACGCCATATGTCGCAAACCCGTCCCGATACGGCTTTGCCTCCCGCGTGCCCTCATCGGCAAACCAGCCGCCCAGAGGAAACGCGCCGCAGCCATTCACTGTGACGTGGGGCGACCCGAATTCCGCATTGTATTTCACTTCAAGAAGCCCGAGATGGGCATGTATGATTGCGTATAGCTTCTCCCGAAGTTCGTGCACACCAAGCACGCGCTCGTGTTCCGTGGCAATAGTTATTGATTTCAGCCCGATAAGGCGCGTGCCCTCATAAATCGCATTGACCTGGATTTTCCCGTCAGCGCGAAGCCCCCAGATGCTTTTGACTCCGCTTGCGTTTGCAAGAACTGCCGGCACCCGGCCCTTATGCCGGTATATCCAATCAATCGTGTCGCGCAGGCTTACAGCAAGATGCCTTTCCCAGGGGAGATGATTTGGCGTGTTGACGTATGCCACTGCTATCGGCTCGCCCGAATCGCCAGCCTTGCCGTTTTTGGCAAGCTTTGACGACTGCGGCTTGAAATTGAAGCTGATGCCCAAATCCGCAGGAGAAATGCCAGGCTGGTTGTGGATGCGGCCGTAAGCTTTTGCAACAATGAGCGCTATTTCCTGCTCAACGCCCGGCTTTTTCAAAAGGTGCTCCGACACCTCGCCAGAAATCCGTATGAGGGGCTTCCCGCTATGCACAGTGCCGCTTACGCGAAGGTCAAACCTGGCAAGCCTGTCCTGGCCAAGAAAATGCGCTGCCACTAGGTTTGCAAGTATGCTTTCAAGCTCGTCTGGCTTGCCGCGCCTGCCCGCCTCAAACGAATGATGAATTTTTTCAGGGGCGCTTGGCAGCCGGATGCCGCCGGAACCCGCAGTAATAATGCTACACAAGAAAGAATCACCTGCGCATAACAGCGCGGCGAGCCTTAATAATAAATCTTGAAAGAAATATTCGCAAAGGAATAATTCCTGATAAGAGGATGCGGGATACCCTGACCCGGGCGCATGGAAAAAAATACAACCGGGATTGCGGCAAGCTCTTCTGGCTGGCGCCAAGAGAGTGGAAAATTATGTGGATTAACCGCAGCGAACTTTTCTGGCTGGCGCCAAAATGATGAGAAAAAACTGCGGGCTGGAAGCTTGCGCTGAGGGTTATAACAGAAGTAGGCCAGCGCAAAGTTCCGCGCTGGCAAGGCGACCAGTTTTTCCACCCTTTTGAGGCAGAAACAGAAGACGTTTCTGTAACATTATTTCTTGTTTCCAGGGTATTTAATACTGCTATCGTGACACGTTAAGCCGCTGGCTGCGACAATACAGCAACGCCGATGTGAAACTCCCGCAACGAATGAAGGCCCGGCGCATGCCCCGCCCGCTCATATTATTAAATCTTGACAGGGCATTACTATTATTCTTTTTATAGCGCCCGCCATAGGCAAAGTGGCGCTAGACAGAGAAATATGAAAATCGCATGGCCGCCTTGCGGGAAAACAAAGCAACCGCGCTGCAAAGGCTTGCGACAAAAGACCGCAAAGAGTTTTGCATTACTTCCCTAAAGAATTGCTTTAGTGGCTTTACAAAGGTGCTAAAATGGAAAAGGCAGAAATGGAATCCCGCATTACCGAACTTGAAAACAAAAAAAGCTCCCTGATTGAAAAGGTCATGGTCTTAAACGCCACAATCAGGGCAAAGGAAAGGCAGCTCGAACACGCAGCAGGCATTGACAGGGACGCGCCAAGGCCCTCCGACATCGCGCGCGAGCTCGAGCAGATGGAATTTCGGATTGCCACTACGGCTTATACTTCGAAAATGGAAAAGGAAATGATAAAAAGCGTGAAAGACCTTCAAAAAC
>JAKALW010000002.1 GCA_021823945.1 Microcaldota archaeon | reverse complement strand
TTTGCCCGTCACCGTAACAGATGGGCCAGCCGCATGGCCGAGCATGCGATCAGAGCCGCGCCCAACTATATAGAAATGCACCTCGGGCACCTGGGCCTGTACGCGTGGCAACACCTCCTCAAGCACATTGAGCTATGTCCCTGTATCCCCGCCAGCAGCGGGCTCCGTCAGGCTCTTTACAAACGAGTCAAGCAACATGACTGGCGGCGTGACTGGCTACATAGTCGAAAACCAGGGAAACGTGAATGTTTCAGTCAATGTCACGTCCTCTGAAAACGCTTCGGTCTTCGTCGGAGGCACAAATCCCGAAATGGCAATGTGGAGCGTGAACAAGAAACCGGGCTCTTGCGTGACCACAGTGGCATACGCGGGCAGGTTTGCGCTTGGCTCATCCGGCTCGCTTGCCTGCGACAAGCTGATGTTCCAGGACTCCAATGACACTGTCTACACCTATGTGACAGTGCTTGTGCCTTCGGACGCGCCTGTAGCAGCGAACTCAGCGACAATCACCTACACATCAACGCAGGTTTGATGCCAGTGGTTGAATGGGCGGCCAAAACCCGCCACCATTTCTTTCTTTTTTCCTTTATTTTCCAATGGAATCCGCCTAATTTTTTCCATCTGCTTGCCCTATCTGGCAAATCTGGATTTTTTAACAAAAATTTCATCTGCTTGCCCTGCGGGACAAGTCTGAAAAAAATCCTGTTTTTTCAAAACCTTTTTAAACCCGTTCACGACAATAGATATCTCAGCCCTTCCTGGAATATCGAGGATATTTCTCCCGGGGTTTGCGCCATTGTGCATGGGCACGCGGCGCACTATTGGCAATAATATATCTCCGAGTTGATATTTGATGAGACGAAAAATCCCTGCGTTTTCATATTTTGCGCTTGCAATCGCATTCATGCTTGTGCTGTCCGGCGTGGCATACCCAATCTCAGCCGCGATATCGCCTGCATCCGGCAGCCTGACTTATGACGCGGCGTCCGGCGGCAAGGTCGCCACTGGCAGCTTCAATGTCATAAACTCTGACATAACTGCGGGCGACATGACCGCCATATCCCAGTCCCCTTATGTAACTGTTACTTCAGAAAAGGTTTTCAAAATCCCGCCGGGAGGCTCCTACACTGTCACATACGAGGTCAGGCTTCCTGACGATTTCCCGCCAGGGCAGACGCGCCTCTTGGTGACCGCCACAAAGGCTCCTGACAATGGCGCCACGTTTGGCATAGCAGTGGCGCTCAATTACGTTATTTTTGTTGATAGGCCCTACCCGGACGCGTATGTGGACGCACAAGTCAGCGGCGTGAAAGTCGTGGACAAGGCAGTATCCCTCACTGTCACGGGCGCAAACAAGGGCTCCTTGCCCATATCTGGCGCAAAGGCATACGCTACTGTATTTGACAACTCCGGCGCCGTGATTGACAATCTCCAATCGGACTCAGCGGACATCCCGCTCGCAACATCCACTGATTTCAGCATGGTATGGAATGCGCCGAAGACAGGCTCTTACCCTGTTGAGGCTTGGATATCGTGGGGCGCCAACAATTCCTCTGTCGCCAAAAGCGTAATCCGCGTTGGCGAGGAATCCCTTGACATCGCCCCACCGCCCACCCAGATACTTGGCGGGTCAATCCAGCCTTACAAGATTCCGATTGATAGCACATGGAACGAACCCATTTCGGCAAACGCGCTTTTGAGGATTTTCGGCTCTGACGGCAAGACCGCAGTTGTCGAGACTGTCCCGAGCGCAACAATGGCGGTCCCGGGCTGGGAAACAAAGGACTTCCTTGTCTATGTCGACACCACAAGCCTCGCATACGGCGCATACAACGCTGAAATCGAATTGGACTACAACGGCAAGAAGGTAACCAAGGATTTCACGCTTGAAGTCGTGTCCAAGATTACGGAAACGCCCGCGGGGAACACGACCCAGCCTGGAACTGGGGGCCAGAATCCGACCCAGCCAGGGCAAAACCAGAGCGGCACGCAGCCGGAGCAGCCAAGCGGCGGCTTTGACATGAACTTTATCATAATCGGCGCCGCGTTGGTCGTATTCGCGGCAATTTACTTTGTTTTCTTTGGCAAGAAAAAAGAAGGCGCTGCACAGGAACAGGCGCCTGCACCAGGTGACACGGGCGCGCAAGGAGCGCAGCCTCCTGCGCCTGCCCAGAAACAAAAAGACGAAGAGGATTGATAAAATGAATATGAAACTGTTTTTCGCATTGTTCATCACGGCAATGCTGTTTTTCGGCTGCGCGCAGCAACAGCCCGCGCCTCCGGTGCAGCAGCCGTCAACGCCAGCTGCGCCCGCTGCGAACACGACTCCGGCGGCGCCTGCAAAGCCCAAGGACATAACTCCTCCCCTCCTGACAGTGAATGTGCCCTCAGACACTAATGCGTCATCAGTCGCGGTTTCAGGCACTACTGAGGCGGGCGCTTTTGTCACAATCAACGGCGCTGCAGTTGACGTTGCCGCAGACGGCACATTCAGCTCCACGGTCTCCCTGACAGAGGGCGCCAATACCATCGTCATTGTGTCGGCCGACAGCTCCAACAACAAGAACACCGTCACCAGGAGCGTGACATACACAGTCCCGGCGCCGCCCCAGAAGCTTGACGACACTTATGTCCCGGCAAACGGGGTGGTGACCACCAACGAGGTGCCGCTCTACGTATCAGTGGGCGTTACGCCATCCAGCTTCAAGGCAGTTGACGGCAGGGTAGAGTTCCTGAACGTCCTCCCTGGCAGCACGTCCGTGGCAACAATGCAGCTATCAAACAATGAGAACTCGCCGGTCCACATAGAGTTCAATACGACAGGCGACGCGGGAAACATGATAAACCCGATTGCGCCAATAACCCTTTTCAAGAACGGCGAAGTCAGGGCGGTTGAGGTTTCCATTACAGTCCCCGCAGGCACAATATTTGGCGAAAGGACGGGCAGCATAATCCTGACGGAAACGAGGGGCCAGGCTTCCTAAGCCTTCCCTTTCCTATTTTTCTTTTTTCCCTTCCAGCCTGCTAATTTGAAATCTTTTTATAGCCTCGGCTCCATAATCCGTGCAATAGTCTGACATAATCATATTTTGGGTGTTTTGCATGAAATCCGAATACTCTGGAATCCTAACCATTGCCCTAATTGCCGTGTTTTCATTGCTCCTGCTTGGCTGCGTCCAAACCCCCTCGATTCCAATGGGCAATAATACTACTACTGGAACTGGACCCGCGGGCAATGGCACTCCTGCGCTAAATTCCAGCCAGCCTGCCCTGCCTGCCAATCTTACGCCACTTGACATCTCGCTCATCGACGTCCCTGCGCAATCAAATGTCTCGCTCATCACCATCCATGGCATATTGAACAGGAATGCCACGCTCGCAATCAGCGGCAGGCCAATCAGGCTCGTTGACAGGGCTTTCACAGTGAACCTTACTCTTGTGGAGGGGCCAAACAGGTTCGTTTTCGAGGCAGCAGACCAGTATGGCGAGAAAAAGACAGTTGTCCGCGTAATCGAGTATGCCCCGCCCGCGTCAAACTCCTCGGAAAACGAAACGCCTGTTTATATCCCGGCAAACGGCACAGCCGCTGAAAAGGGCGTTCCTGTCTCAATAACTGTGAGCAACAATGTGTCATTGCTCGCCTTCAATATCACAATGGGCGCGGATGTGCTCAACCTGGGCACTATTTCCGAAGGCAAATCATCGGCAAGGCTTGTGGTGCTGACAAATGAGCAGGATTCCGCAGTATACGTGCATTTCAATGGCACAGGCAACATTTCAGGCATGTTCGAATATCCAAAGCCCTTCACCATGTACAGGCTTGGGGAAGAGCACGACATCTGGATAAAGGCGGTAATACCCGCAAATGCCACGTTGGGCACGTATTCCGGCGAATTCCTAATCCAGGAAATAAGGGAAAAGAAGGCATGAATGGGGGCTTTCAAATCCTGCCCGATTGCCCCTTTGGCATTTCCCTTTTCCTCCCCAAACCAGTAAGGTATTTGAAATTTGCTTTGCAAATTTCTAATTCTTGCTACGGGCGGCAACGCCCAAGTAGCAAGTTATTTAAGCCAGCCAATCCCAAAAATAGCCATGGCAAAACTCAATAGTCCCAGGCTTAGCCATCTGCCGGCATTCATCCTGGCGCTTCTCTCATTGTCCATTGCGCTCCATGCCCAGTACCAGATAAATGTAAATATCACGCCTACGAATTATTTTTCAATCCAGCCAAACATGACAAGCCTTGACTTTGGCGACATCACAGGCGGCAAGACCCAGGTGTTCTACATCCAAAACGACGGGAACACAATCTCCAACATAACCTTGTCCACAAGCGAGGGGTCAAGGGTGAAGATGTTTGTCACGTCAATCTCGGACAAGGAGGACAGCGGCGGGCCCGCGTGCGAGGGCACAATCTCCGCTTACGCCACGGGTGAGCCAATCCCAATCTGCACCAATCTTCGTTACATAGACAGCGCAGACAGGATAGCAGTGGCAATCAGGCTTGACCCTTTGCCGACAAGCATTGCGGGGCATTATTCAAGCGACCTTCTGATAACGAGCCAGTCGTCTGCTGGCACAACGCAGGAGCGCCTGCCAATCACGTATTCAATCAGGCCCCTCCCTGCAATCATCCAGGCTGGCCCGGCAAAAGTCGCCACGGGCACAGTCGTGTCCGCCAAGATAACCGACACGCAGGGCAACCCTCTCCCTAATTCAAGGCTCACAGTCCAATCGCCTGACGGCTCAGTGAAAAGCATAGTTTCCGATTCCAAGGGCATTGCAGTATTTGAGACAACAAGCGCCGGCACTTACCTCATGAACGTCACTGGCAGGAATGCCGCGGGCTCTGTCATTGCCATGAGCGCATCCCAGCTTGCAAATGAGGCTCCAGCCCAGAATGCGGTAGGCGCGCGGCAAGGGAACCCGGCGTCTGGTCTCCAAAACCTGGTGTCCGACTCCATAGCGAATGCCGCAGGAGTGTCCGCAGCCCTCGCCAATAGCGCCGTAGGCGTGCCAATAGCGCTCCTCGTGATTTGCGTGTTCGCGGCAATAGCGTATTTCTCGATTGGGCTTTCAAGGCCTTCTGAATAGAAATGCTGGCTTGCCCTGGCTTTGCGAGAAAGCCTGCCAGGATAATAGTCGCATCCAAAATTGTGCTGATTCCCATGGACTTAACTGATGTTATCCGCAGGCACGCGCCCGCAGGGCTGGAACTTGAAATCTACCACGAGCGCTCCGTGGAATCCTCTTACATGTGCCTGAACGGCTCAGTCTCCAGCAAGGAGAGCAGGGAATTCGAGGGATTCGGCATCCGCGTCTGCGATTCTGAGGGCAGGCTCGGATTCTCATACTGCCAGGACGAGCGCAGCATACCGGATTCCATATCCCGCGCCAGGGACATGCAAGGCTTGTCAACCAAATGCGAGGGCTATTCATTTCCCGGCCCGGGCAAAAGCCATCATCCCCCGGCCTCCCTTGCCTTTGAATTTGAGAAAATCCGGGACATGGGGCCCGCGGAATCAATGGAGCTTTTCAAGTCATTCATATCCTCGTGCGAGGAGGGCGGCACTGTGGCCCTCGAAGGCGCATTCTCTGTGGAATCATATGTATGCTCTATTGCCAATTCGTCCGGCATGTCCAAATCCACAAGCGGCGGCTCAATATCGGCTTTCATGCAGGCCAAGTTCAATGACAATTCGGCCTATGCCGCGTATTCGAGCCAGAATGTCTCCGACTTTGCGTCAGGTTCCGCAGCGGAAGGCGCGAAAAGCTCGCTGCTTGCAAGGGAAATAGCGGGCGCCGGGGCACTCGCCTCGGGCAAATACGACATTGTGTTCGAGCTTCCCGCGCTCCATTCCATGATTTCCGAAATCCTCCTTCCGTCCTTTGGCGGGGATTCACTTGTCCAGAAGACGTCGCTTCTGTCCGGCAAGGTCGGGAAACAGGAATTTTCTCCTGATTTCTCCTTGTACGACGACCCGTCGGAGAAGCGCGGCTTTTTTTCGCCATTTGACGGCGAAGGCGTGTCCTCGCCCAAAAAGCCGCTTGTGAAGGGCGGCATTGTTTCCGGCTTTTTGCTCGACAGCCGGACAGCGTGCCTGCTTGGCGGCAAAGGCGCGCTCGGGGAAATTGGCAATTGCTCAAGGAGCTCTTTCCAGTCAATGCCAGGCTGCGGCGAATCCACCCTTGTTGTTGAAATGCCCGGCAAGGATGCAAGCCCGCCCGATGGCAGGCACCTTGAGGTACACTCTTTCCACGGCACGCACACGGCGAACACGACCACGGGAGATTTTTCCGTAATTTCGGACCTGGCATTCCTGTGCGATGCCAAAAATGGCGTGCGCAAGCCGGTCAAGAATGTCATGATTTCAGGCAATGTTTTCAGGCTTTTCGGGAGCATCTCAGCCGTCGATAAAAATCAGGGTAGGTTTTTAAATCTCATATCGCCAAGGATAATGTTTAGGGAAGTCGACGTTGTGGGCTCGAACTGACTTTTTTCCAGCTCTTATGCCAGAAGCTCTTATGCCAAGTAGGTGTTTTATTCATGAAACAATTCAAGACAACCGAGGAGATAACAGTCCCCCCCATGCTCATAGACCAAGTCGTAGGCCAGGATTCAGCGGTGAAAATCATCAAAAAGGCGGCAAAGCAGAGGAGAAACGTCCTTCTTCTTGGCGCGCCTGGCACGGGAAAAAGCATGCTTGCGCGGGCTATGGCCCAGCTCATGCCCGCAGAGGACCTGCTCGACATTCTTGTCTACCCTAACCCGAATGACGAAAACAAGCCGCAGGTCAAAGCCGTCAAGACATATCCGTCTGACTCGGAAATCCGGCAAAACTCTTTCCTGTCCAGGCTCTACCGAGGTTTTGCCCAGATAATCACGCAGCAGAATACCCAGAAGGCCAAGCCTGATGCGCAGGAAAACCCTTACGACGCTACCCCTAAGGAGAACATCAACATGGCAGAGTGGGGCCAGGGCAGGCGCATTCTTTACCTAGGCAAGACGTCCCAGGTGTCTGTCCAGGGGAAAGGCATAAACCCGGCAATGGTATTCCTCCTGATACTCATGGTCGCGGTCATTTTGACCCTCGCAAGCGGCGGGTTGACGGACGCCAACAAGTGGTTCCTGCTTGCAGTCATATTCGGCCTCACGATAATTTACCTCCTGTGGCGGTTCACGAACTCGCTTGGGAAAAGAATGGGCGCCTTCGAGTATCTCGACCCGAAGCTGATTGTGGACAACACTGGCAAGAGGACAGCTCCATTCGTTGACGCCACTGGCGGCAGGGCTGGCGCGCTTCTTGGCGACGTGCGCCACGACCCGTTGCAATCTGGCGGGCTTGGAACCCCAGCGCACCTGCGCGTTGAGGCCGGCGCGATACACAAGGCGAACAAGGGCGTGCTTTTCATTGACGAAATCGCGTCATTGAAGCCGCACAGCCAGCAGGAGCTTCTCACCGCTATGCAGGAAAAGAAATACTCGATTACTGGGCAATCCGAGATGTCCTCGGGCGCCATTGTCAAGACTGAGGAGGTCCCGTGCGACTTCGTATTGGTCGCGGCAGGCAATGTCCATGACATGGCGCGCATGCACCCGGCACTCCGCTCAAGGATACGCGGCAATGGCTATGAGGTCTATGTCGAGGACTCGATGCCCGACACTGAGGAAAACCGCGAGAAGATTGTCCAGTTCATAGCCCAGGAAGTCCGAAAGGACGGGAAAATCCCGCACTTCTCCTACGACGCGGTCATGGAAGTCATTGACGAGGCGCGCAGGAAGGCTGGCAGGAAAAACAGGCTCACCTTGAACTTGAGGGAGCTTGGCGGCCTGGTCAGGGTCGCAGGCGACGTTGCGCGCGACGAGGGCAAACCGCTTGTGGAGCGCGACATAGTGCTCCGCGCAAAGCCGATTGCCCAGACGCTCGAGCACCAGATTTCAACGAGGAGCGTCGAGTACCGCAAGGATTACAGCATGTATTCCATATCCGGCTGGGAAGTCGGGAAAGTCAATGGCTTGGCAGTGCTTGGCGACGGTTCAAGCGGCCTTGTCATGCCCATAGTCGCGGAAGTGACCCCCGCATCCTCGAAAAGCGAGGGCAAGCTCATAGTCACGGGCAAGCTTGGCACAATAGCCAAAGAGGCAGTTGAGAATGTCTCCGCAATCATCAAGAAGCACATTGGCAAGGACGTGTCGCAGTACGACATCCACGTCCAATTCATCCAGACATACGAGGGCGTCGAGGGCGATTCCGCCTCCGTGTCAATCGCCCTTGCTGTCATTTCCGCAATGGAAGGCATACCAGTTGACCAGTCATACGCGCTCACCGGCTCGCTCACAGTGCGTGGCGAGGTCCTGCCAATCGGCGGGATAACGGCAAAGACAGAAGCAGCGATTGGCGCTGGCATAACCCACGTCATTGTCCCAAAAACCAATGTGGACGACATTTACCTTGCGCCTGACATGAAGGGCAAGATAGGCATTGTCTCGGTCTCGAACATAGTGGAGATTCTCAAGCACTGCCTCAAGCCAGGCCCGAACAAGGATAGGCTGATTTCAAGCTTTTCAATATCTGAACTTGGCAAGCAGCAGCATGGCAGGGAAAAGCCCAAGCAGGCTTTGGCGCCAGTGCCTCCGGCCAAGAAGCTAAAGCCTGTGCCTGAAGGAAAAGCCAAGGCAAAAGCCAGGGGCAAAGGAAGGAAGTAAAATTAAATTAAATGCGTTATGGGCAACGGCCCGTTCTTAGGTGTGTAATTTATGGCGGATGAAGGCGTAGGCTCGGAAGGGATTTCAAAAATCAGCGACGTGCTGTCTGGCTCTCTAAATGGCAAGCGCGCGCGCGTGCGCGGCTGGGCATACAGGGCCCGCGCGTCCAATAACCTGGCATTCATAGTAATCCGCGACTCCTCGGGAATAATCCAGTGCGCTTTCAAGAAGGATTCCGTGCCAGCTGACGTGTTCGACAAGGCGAAGGGCATTTACGTAGAGTCGTCGCTTTGGGCAGAGGGCACTGTGCGCGAGGATTCCCGCGCGCCTGGCGGGTTCGAGCTTACATGCGACAATATAGGCGTCATATGCCTGGGCGAGGCATTCCCAATAGCAAAGGACCAGTCTACGGAGTTCCTGCTTGACACGCGCCACCTGTGGCTGAGGTCGCAAAAGCTGACAAACGTCATGAAGGCGAGGTATTACATGCTCGGCCTGCTTCGCGAGTTTTTCGACAAGGAAGGGTTTTTCGAGGTCGCGCCCCCAATCATCACAAAGGCGGGCTGCGAGGGCGGCTCGACACTTTTTGAAGTGAATTATTTTGGCGACAAGGCGTATCTTACCCAGTCAAGCCAGCTTTACGCTGAAATATACATCACCGCGCTTGAGAAAGTCTATGTGCTTGCGCCTTCTTTCCGCGCGGAGCCGTCAAGGACCGTGCGGCATTTGGCAGAGTACTGGCACCTCGAGCCTGAAATGGCATTCTACAGCAATGCCATGAACATGGAACTCCAGGAGAAGATGATTGCATACGTTGCAAACAACCTTGCTTCAAGGCACTCCGACATTGTCAAGGCGTGCGGGCAGGACCCTGCATATCTCGCTTCCATAAAGGCGCCATTCGAGCGCATACCCTACACAAAGGCAATAGAGATTGTCAATGCCAATGGCGGCAAGATGGCGTGGGGCGAGGATTTCGGGGCTGACGAGGAGGCACTGCTCACAAAGGGCAAGTCAATGCCAGTGTTCGTCCACAATTTCCCGAAAAAAATCAAGTCATTCTACATGAGGCCAGACCCGGAGAACCCGGAGACTGTCCTTAACTCCGACATGATAGCCCCTTTCGGGCACGGCGAGATAATCGGCGGCTCTGAAAGGATTTGGGAATACGATTACCTCCTCCAAAGGATAAGGGAGGAGAACCTTGACGTCAAGAACTACCAGTGGTATCTTGACCTGAGGAAATACGGCTCGGTGCCGCATTCGGGCTTCGGGCTTGGGATTGAAAGGCTCGTGAAATGGATGCTCAACCTTGACCACATCAGGGACGCCATCCCGTTCCCGCGCACAATCAACAGGGTTTACCCGTAGCCGATTTGCAAAAAATAGGGAGGGCAGAGTGCCTTGGCAATGGAATTTTTGCCTGGCGCCACTGCCTGATAATCGCGAAATGCAATTGGATGTTTGAACATGCCCTCGGAACTTGAAATAGTAAAAAAGCTCTTTGCAATCCAGGTCGCAGGCAATGGCATTCCTGAAAAGGACTATGCCCTGCTAACTGAACAGGAAAGGAAGCTCCTTGCCCGGGGCACGGCAAGCGGGGAAGGCGCCGGATATTTTCTTTTGCCCGCGGCGCGCAAAAAACTCACTGTTGTCATGACTGGCGGTGTGTTCGACCTTCTCCATGCCGGGCACGTGTTCACGCTCACTGAGGCGGCAAAACTTGGGAATTTCCTATTTGTCGTGGTAGCCACAGATGAAACTGCCAAAAAGTCAAAAGGCAAGCTTCTCCACCCGCTGGAATACAGGCTCTACGTCGTAAAAAGCCTGAAGCCTGTTGACCTGGCAATGGGCGGGCTTGCAAGGAAAGAGGAGCTTTTGGAGCGCGCAAAACCCGATGTAGTAGTGTTCGGGTATGACCAGAACCCCAAAATCGTCCAGACTGGCAATGCCAAAATAGTGAAGCTCGAATTGGACAAGGCGCCTGGAATACTCAAAAGCTCGAAGATAATATCCTCGCTTGGATACTGATTTTCCCTGGCGTCTGGAAAAGCCGCCTTGCCTTCTGATTTCTTCTTATGCGCACTTTTGGGCTTTGGAAACCTATTTCTTTTTTTCCGCAGGCTTTTTCCCAAGCCTTGAAACAATCCCGCCAAGGTCGGTTTTCTCGATTATTATCTCCGCGACTGCCGCGAGTATGCCCAGGAAAGGCAATGAGAAGAAGCCCACGAGTATAGGCAGGGCGAATGCCGCGGGCGGGACTATCCTTGCGCCCGTGGTCACGCCAGCATATGCCGCTATCGCCGCAAGGCCTACGACCACCGGCCACAGGCTCTGGCTTTTTTCCTTGTCCGCAAGCGTGCCTATCAAGGTGGTGTCTGCGCTTGGGAGCACGCACTTGTTGCTTGAGCAGTATCCCTCGCAGCAGTCCGCGCTTGTCCTGCAAAGCCCAAGCGTGGCGGAGCAGACTGAGCACGTGCCTGAAACGCACGCGCCCACGCAACAGTCTCCGGTGGCATTGCATGAGCCGCCTTTTGCAACGCACGTGGCGAGAGGCAGCCTCTGCTCGCAAAGCCTTGAAGTCTGGTTGCAGTAATCAGAGCAGCAATCTGTGTCAGTGGCGCATTCAAGCCCGCTTGCAACGCAAGCGGGCGGCTGTGTGCAGTCATATACCTGGAAAGGGAGCGTGGAGTCCAGGTATCCTGATTTTGTCGCCCTGACCTCGTATGCGCCCGCAATCTTAGGCATGAATGTGTACCCAACGACGCCCTGCGTCAGGGCAAGGCTCACGTATGAGCCCGAATCCTGCCTGTAAAGCGTGACCACTGAATCTTTGGGGTCGACGTAAAGGCTGCCGTCCTTGCCGATGCACGTGGCTGACACGCTAATTGTAATCTGTTTTTCCGTCGGCGGCCTGTTGCCTCCGGTATTGTTCTGCGTGGCGTTCTGCGGCGCTGTGGCATTGGCGCAAACGCCAAATGAGTTGCAAAAGCCAGAGCAACAGTCATAACCAAGCGAGCATGAAAAGTCGTTTTCCTTGCATGCTGGCGGGGTGGCGCAGTTGTTGACATTGAAACTGCCAGAATATGGCGTGAAACCCGGGCTTGTCGCCAACACGTCATATGTGCCTGCTTCGTGCGGTGTCAGTGTGTATGTGCCAGCGGAAACAAGCTGGGTGGATTGCTGAGTTCCTCCAAACAAAACCGTGACAGTTGAAGGAGAAAACAGCGCGTTCAGGGCGTTCCTGAAAGTGATTGTGGCAGTCTCGTTTGTGCAGTTTGCGGATGCCTGGGAATATATGTTGTCGTTAGTGGTTCCGCCCCCTCCCCCGCAGCTTGTCCTGCATGCGCCGTCAGGGCACAGGACTGTGCCGCCCTGGCAGCCTGACACGCAGGTCATCTGCAGCTTGTTGTTCAATGTGAAATAGGAATAGTTAAGCCCGTTCAATGGCACTATTATTGGCCCGGCGGGCGACGCCAGGACACACGATTTTGCGCCCGCATTGTCGTGCGCGCAGGCCACAATGAGTTTTTTAGAGCCTGTTATCTCGTTTGGCTGGCTGCACGCCAGAGTGGTGCCGATCTTTTCTATGGTTATTGTCAAATTTTCCGAGTCGGCTGTTCCCGACGCAGTGTAATAGCCCACCAATGTGCCATTTTCCGCGCCAATCATGTAGAAGTCGTCGTCCTGGGACACGAAAGAGTCGTTTGAAATCACGAGTTCGGGCTGTCCGGGGTATGCGGCGAGGAAGCTTGATACGTCCAGGTCTATGTCTACGCAGTCTGTTGCAGTGGCTGGTATCCTTATGGCATTGCCAAGCGGCCCCGCCTGCTGGCTTATGACTAGCGTGGCATTCCCGCCGCTGTAAGCCAAAGCGGCGTATTTCCCATTGGTGCCTATCCCGCACGCCCTGACAAGTATGTTCGGGTTCGTGTTTGCATCAATGTACGAGCCTGAAAGCGTGTCATAGTTCAGGACAGTCACTGCGCCGGCATTATTAACAAATGACACATTATACGCATTGGCAAACGCTGTTGCCGAAAGCAACAGCATGAAAACAAGGAAAACCCGATTTCTTCCAACCATCATACACATTTGCCCCATTATAATATAAAATATATTCCCTTGGCGCCCGTTTTTGACCTTTGCACATGAGGGGCGAAAATTCCCATGGGGATTGCCATGGCTGCCACTTGATGCCTTTCTATCCATCATTTTGCTTTTCCCGTGCCCTTTCGGCCTCTTCAGCCCTGTTTTTCCTCAAAATCATTGATTTCCCTGACAATGCGCATCGCAAGCTCGTGAGCAGCTTCCTTTGCCACGCTTGCGCCGCCGACCGGCTTGTGCCCGCCGCCGCCTATCCTCTTCATTGCCTCGCCCACATTGAATTCGGACTTCTCGCCGTATATGTTATGCCCCGCTGAAATCTTGACATGGTCCTTGTCCTCGCCAAGCGGCTGTATCCGAACAGACGTGACTGCCTCGGGGAACAGCGAGTATATGAGGAAATTGTTGCCCCTAGGCAGGTCAGGCCTTTGCCTCAGGTCGGAGAACGCCACCTTGCCTATCATGACCGTGTTTTCCCTTATGATTTTCCTGAAAACCTCGAACTCCCCAAGGACCTTGGCGCACCTTTCTGCCACGTGCCTGTCAGCAAGCGTTTCCTCTATTGATCTTTTCCTCAGCAGGCTTATGACGTGGCGCCTGTAATGGTCGTCCTCGGACTTTGGCGCGCTTGTCTCAAGTGTGTTTGACAGCAAAAACAGGCCTGTTGGGTTTGTGACCTGGTCTAAAGTTACCTGCCCTGAATCTATCTTGTCGGTTTCTTCCACGAGATTTTCGTATTTCTCAAGATAGGGGTTATCGTAGTATTCGTAAACCACCCGAGCTGCGCTCGGGGCTATCCGGAACATGCCCTCGAATTTCTTGCCTTCCGGCGGTTTTGAGGATTCATGGTGGTCAAACCACAATCCAGCCCTGCCGTCAAATGGCAAGTCCGCCATTATGTCGTTTTCGCCTATCTGGACTTTGCCCGCCTGGACTGCCCCGGGGTCTATGAACTTTATCTCGTCGACCTGTTCGACCGTGGTTATCAGGACTGCGCATGCGACGCCGTCCATGTCTGTGTGCGTTATGAGTCTCATAAGAAAACACTTTTGGCTGCGGGCGCACTCATTGCATAATGGAAATTTGATTTCATGCCGGCATCTTTGTAAAAATGACGGCGTGCGCGCGGGAATGGGCCTGGCTGTAGCCTATTGCTTTTTGTCAAAATTGGCAAGTGTCGTGTCAGTCTTGTCGGATTTCCTCCTCGCCTCCCATTTGAGGTCGGGGCGCCCCGCGTGAAGGTTCTCAAACCTCGCAAGCACGAACAAATATGACGAAAGCCTGTTAACATAGCCAATTATGTTCTGCGGCACCTTTTCCTCCTCATTGAGGCTTACAAGGCACCTTTCCGCGCGCCTGCAGACAGTCCTTGCGTGGTGGAGATGCGCGGACGCGTCGGAACCGCCTGGAAGTATGAAAGTGTTCAATGGCTGGAGCTGCTTGGACATGGCGTCTATCTTGGACTCGATTTCCTTGGTCTGCCATTCCAAAAATTCCATGTCTACCGGCTGGGGCATGCCCGGGGTGGTGCCAATGACCGCGCCAATGTCAAAGAGGTCCTCCTGGACAGTTGTGAGGAAAACGCTTTCTGGCGTCTTTGTATGGACAAGCGCCAGCCCGATTACTGAGTTGAGCTCGTCTATTGTCCCGACAGCCTCTATCCTGGCCTCGTCTTTGCGAACCTTCATGCCGCCGTAGAGGGCAGTGGAACCGCCATCGCCTTTGCGGGTATACACCTTGACCGGGGTTTCGTCGTTTGCCATAGGTAAGAAAATGCAACTCTTCTTTATTAAGCCTATTGTATGTTTACGAGGTTAATATTACTGGAAAAACACCCCCAGGGGCGTTTAAAAGCCGCCAATATTCACACCTATTAACATGTCAACGGCGACATAAGCCGTTTAAATCCTCTTGGGAGATGCAGGCGGTTTGATACCCTCTTCTGCCTGCATCCCCTCCCCTCATAATCACTGAATGCGCAAGGCGACCGGAATCTGAAGGCATATTGATTATTAATCCCTTGAATTCAATTGGCTTTCATGAAATACAAGAGGACCGACCAACATGGCAGACACAAATTCTAATTCCAACTCTGGCTCTAATGCCCGCCAGCCGTCAAACTCTTCCCCTGCGCAGAACAAGAAGATTTATCCGAGCCTGACAAGCTTTGACAATCCTACACCTTCTGCGCAGCCACAGGCGGCAAAACAGGAAACGCCAAAACCTGTTTCTCCTGACATCAAGCCTGCAATCACTGAGCAAAAAAAACAGTATATCCCGCAGTCGCCCGCTTCTGCTCCCCAAACGCCCGCGTATTCTCCAGAACCTAAGCAAGTTGTTTCTTCCCATGAACAAAAGCCTTCAACTTCATATCAATCAAGCCAACCTGCCCCGCCAAGCCAACCTGCGGGATGGCAAAAGCAGGTGTCATACGAGCAGAAGCCGTCTGTGCCTGTTTCAAAACCCGAAATACTAAATCAAAAACCTTCATACCAACAGGCAAAGCCATCCTATCCGCAGGAGCAAAAGCCTTCATACTCTTCAAATTCGCAATCCCAATCGGCATGGAAAAGCCAAGCTGGCACTTCTTCAAATCAGGCGCAGCCATCATGGAGAAGTTCATACTCCAATTATAACTCGCAATCAAATTCAAGTTCCGGCTCCAATGAAAAGAGGGGCGCGCCTTTCCGACTGTACAAGGCCACAAAGGCCAATTCGGGAAGCGCGTTTTCCCTTGACCTGAACGCGGAGAAGCAGAGCATATTCATAGACGTGTCAAAGCAGATTGGCGAGCAGAAGTTCGACTGGGAGCACAAAATCACCATGAAGCTCTCAATAACCGACATTGGCAAGATGCTCTCTGTCCTGACAGGCTCCACAAAGTCGGCAAAACTCTACCACGACCCGTCAAAGGGGCAGTACGAGTCGTCAAAGGACACGCGAAACACAGTGCTAGAATTTTCAAAAGGCATTTCATTTGGCTATTCATTGAAGGCGTCGGAGCAGGGCACAAACGGCTCTGTCCAGTCAGTGCTTGTCCCGATTTCAGAGGACGAAGGGGAAGTGGTCCGAGTCCTTCTGGAAGCCGCAATAAGACGGATTTATGGGTGGTGAAACGCAATTGCAAATCTAGGTCGTTGATTTGCATCTAAAGGAAGATTATTAAATAAGTTATACTTAAGGTATAACTCGGTGCTATTATGGCTGAAGTATACGACAAAGGGCAAATCCTTTTGCCTAAATATATACGCGATGCTCTAAAAATTACTCCTCGCAGCCATGTGAATGTCCGGCTTGAGGGCAATAAGGCTATTATTGAAAACACAGATGCTTTTTTAGAGGAATTTGAGGCGCTCATATCCAGGGAAAAAACTGCTGATGCTGCTATATACGATAAAATTCTCAAATCCAAGAAGAAAATGGAAGATGAGTGGTTGAATGTTCCTGGACGCTAATGTTTTCATTTATGCCTATGAATTTGGGGATAAAAAATCCAGGAATTCTCAGGCTCTTCTTAGAAGAATAATTACTGGAGAAGTGCGTGCCCATACAAGTATTCTTGTCTTGAACGAAGTTTTGCACTTCTTTTTAACAAATCAGGGGTTGGAAAGAGGGCGCCATATCTTTTTACAAATTAGAAAAATGCCAAATCTTATCATTTTGCCTGTGGATGACAGGTGCCTTGATCATGTCATTCGGTTTATTGATTACAATCTTGACACAACCGATGCCTATCATGCGGCTACTATGGTTGCCAATGGGTTAGATGTCATATGCAGTTATGACCAAGGCTTTGACAAGGCCAAAGGAATCCTGCGCCAGGAGCCGAAATGAGATTGAAGGTCTCTAGGTAGAATATGCTCGGCGGTGTTAAGATGCCGATGGAAGGAGAGAGAATGAGATTTAATGGCTAGAGAAATTACTGAATTACCTTCAGTTTTTGATTCTATCCGTAATTATTTCAGTAGTAACTCGCCACAAATACGAATTAAAAATAATAACCTAGATGGACAATCTATTTCTTGGTGGAAATTGAAAGGTTGTGTAGGTATTTTTCCATCTGATATTTATGAGAAAATTATTTGGGATGAAACAGATTGGAATACAGAGAGAATGAAGTATGATTCTGTACTTCTTAAAAAAATATTGAATAAAGGAAAAAATTGATTTTTCCTTAAAACCATTCTCCTAATCCTTTCTGCGCCCTTTTTTCCTGCACGTTCTTTGCCAGTGCGCCAAGCGTGCGCGATACGCGCTCTTCCGAAAAGTCGTGCTTCTTGCACAGGAAATTAACAACGCCTTCCTTGTCAATTTTCCCGAATTCCAGGTATTCGTCGTGGACTGCGGGCGGGTCCAAAAAGAACCTTTCAATTGCGAAAACATCTTCGGGAAATTCATATTCCAATTCCGCGCGCGCGTATGCGACGACTTCCTCGAGGGACTTGCACGCCCTCACAATCTTCAGCGCCTTTTTCGGGCCAATCCCCTTTATCCCTGTATTGAAATCATTTCCAATGAGTATGCCAATCCAAATCAGCTGTTTTTGCGTAAGCTCAAGATGCTTCAACACTTCGGGAAGTTCGAGCAGTTCGGGGCTTGTTTCAACCCACTCATTCCTGCCTGGCATTTTGCGCTTGCCTGAAACAGACATGTTCCGAATCAGTTTCGGCGCGCCAAAAAGGAGCGCGTCATAATCCTGCGACGCTACAGCGTATGCTATTCCCTCGCGGACCATGACGGACGCGCACGCCTCGCCCTCGCTTGGCGCATTGACTGAAGGGACGCCCATTGCCTTGAGAAGCCCCTGGGCCTCAAGCGCCATTTCCTTTGTGAGCCTGACAGTGCGTGCCGAGAATTTCTTTGCCGCGTCAAAGTCGCCAGCTTTCAGGGCAGCCTCCATGTCAGCGTGCGCCAATACCTTGATGTCGTGCCTTTTCTCCAAGGTCGCGCGCTTGAATTCCGGTGGCACGCCGTCAAAGACAAATACCGGCAACACGCCAGCTTCCAGAAGCTTTGTTGTCCTGTAAAACAGGCCTGTCAGGTGCCCAGTCGGGTTGCCGTTTGAATCTGAAAGCGGCGTGCCGTCAGGCTGCCTGATAGAGGTGAGGAACTGGTAAAGCGTATTGTAGGCGTCAATCGCGACTATTTTGCCGGAGAACTCGGAAAATGAGGTCTCCCTCGGCTTCACAAGTTCGGAAATAGATACGCCCATGAAATCACTTATTGGCTATTGGTTTTCATTGAACAGATTTCTTAGGTTGCATATTTTCAAAATCCAATGTTCTATCGGCATTTTTCAGAGATGATATGTCCTTGCTATAAATTCAACAACAACTGCAATGATAAGGAATATCGTCAGGTATGCAATCAATTTGTTGGCTTCCAATTCCTTTGCGCTCATTCCAATTTTAGCGTTCTTGAATTTTATCCTGCCATATTCATTTTTTGGAATAGTTAATGTTGTGCCATAATATCCGCATTGGCTGCAGCGGAAAGGGCCAATGGCTCGGACGCCCCCATAGTTTTTTGCGAGTGCAGGGGTTCCACAGTTCGGACATACGCTTATTTCGCCTTTTGCCATTGTTCCCCTCAATTATATCTGAGTTTTCTCTTTTGCGGCACTATATCTATCCAGTCATTCTAATGTTTTTTACTTTTTCTTTTTCCTGACAATCTCTATGACGTCGCCAAGCGTGATGTCCTTCCCAGGCTTCCCGCCCGTCTGGAATGGCATGGAGGACGCCTGTTCAAGTATTGTGATGCCAAGCTCCTTTTCGAGCTTTTTCGCAAGCGGGTCTGAAGGCTTTGCTGTTTCCTTCTCAATCCTTTCAAGGAAAGACTCCTTTTCCGCTATCCTTTCGCCAAGCACTGCAAGGGGCAATCCGAGCCTCTCTCGCGCCGCCTTGATTTTCACGCCATAGCTGTCCACAAGCTCGAATTCGTCTTTCTCCATTGTGTGCTGCGCGCCCGGGCTTCTCGCGCCGCCCGCCGCGCCGCTGCCTCCGCCAGTTCCAGGGCAGAT
>JAKALW010000121.1 GCA_021823945.1 Microcaldota archaeon | reverse complement strand
CGATCTATAGGCAACGAGGTTGTCGGCAAGGAAGCGTTCATGGAATTCAAAGCCAGGCTCCAGCACTGGCTTGTTTCAGGGCTTGAAAAAAACGGCAAGCTTGACGTGAGCGTATTTGGAACTGGTTTTGAAATGCAGGCTAATAAAAACAAGTTTGCCAAGAAGTGAGAATATGGCCGAAACAGACCTCAAGAAACTCATAAGGGACATGTTCCCGTCGCAACAATACGGCAAATACTGGTTTTGCACAGTGCCCGAACAGAACATGATGGGGCTTGCTGGCTATCTGCAGTACATAGTGTGCATATTCCGGGAGCGCGAGGGTTTGTCCGTGGTATTCATGGATGAGGCAAAAGACGAGATTATGCAATACTCTGAAAAGGGCGTCCAGGGCCCGTTCGCCCTGATTTCACTTGACGTTAATTCTGACTTGTACGCTGTTGGGTTCCTTGCTGAAATAACTGCCGCCCTTGCAAAGGAGAAAATCCCAGCCAATGCGATTTCCGCGTATTTCCACGACCATGTGCTTGTCCCCTATGAGAAAAAGGATGCGGCAATGGCATGCCTGAACAAGCTAAGGAACAAATAAGGGGGAGAGAAGCTAAAAGCCCTGGTCTGGGACAAGAAAGACCAGTTGCAGAAAGGGCAGTTGCGGAAAGAGCATGTCTTGGAAAACAGGAGAAGCGCCTGGTTCCAGCAGGCAAAAAACCCTTGTCCTATGCCTTGATGCCAATGAACGTTGAAGCCAGTTTTGGGTTTTTGCCAGCCCCGTCATTGGATGTGATGGTTTTTTCTGGCATTTTCAACTTTTCTCTCCTTGCGGCATCTATAATGTCCTGCGCGTTCTTTATCTGGATTGTCGATTTCTTCATGCTGTTGAGGGCATTGAAAACTTTTTGGAGGTTTTCTTCAGTGTATGACTTTCCGGACTTGTAGGACATTTCGTATATGACGGTTCTGGGTTCTTTGGTGGTTTTTGCCGTGGTCTTGCCATCGTAGTTATAGAGGAAATTCCTCATGCAGTCCCACTGCTCAATGTCTGCCGCGCTTGCCAGGCGCTCAAAAATTGATTCTTTGGTGGGCGTTGTCTCGTAAGTATATGCATGGTTTTTCACGTTCAAGCCCCGCTGTTCCTGTATCAGGCACGAAACCCAGTCCAATGCCAGGGGCGACCAGAGCGTCCTGCCCGCGCTGTCCTGCCATTGGGAATGTACTGTGCCATCTATGTCTTCGAAGAATTTCTTGAAAAGTTTCTTTCCTTCCTTTGCCCCGAACGCATCCTTAAGGTTGCCTTCAAACTGCTTTATCCCGTTGCTAATGGCCCTGGTCCTCTCTATGACATTGAGGATTTTCCCAAGCTTTTCATCGTCGCATTCAGTTCCGAGGAAAAGCCTGATTTTCTTGGTCTTATATGTTTCCGGTCTGTTGAGGAATTTATCAAACCCGCCTTTTTCCTTTTCCAGGAATTCTACTAATTCGAATGCGAGCATCAGGCTTTTGTCGTATTCAGCGGCAATTTTCCTGCCTGCCGGATATTTCTCGTCAACAAGCCTGTCCCTAACCGACACGGCGTTTTCAGCAATCCTGAAGGCTTTTGTCGTGGCTGTTTTGAGCGGGAAAAAAACTTCAACTCCATATCCACTATTTTTCATAAAGTAGCGAATCAGGCTGTCCTGCCTTTCGGGCTTTGCGAGCAGGTAGCCAAGCGTAGTGTAATGGGAGGGCTTTGAGATAACCCAGATGAACCAGTCAGCGAGATATTCCGCATCGTTTTTTGGCATGCGGCCTTTGGTTTCAAGAGCTTGGGCAAAAGCCCTGGCTCCTGGCTCCGACAAATCAACCGTCCAATCCTTTATCTTTTCCATTTTTCGCACTTCCATGGCGTTTTTGCATTATGCGCCCTGCATTGGCGCCTTTGCCCTGAGGCTAATTTTTGGAGCATGCCGTGTTGATTTTCCTGTTGGCTTCTGCCACGCTATACCCAAGAGTGTAGAGCGCCCGCGCTATCTCGCTGTTGTTGGAAATGCCGAGGCTTTTGGCTTTAGCCATTTCTGCATCGTATATGCCTTTGGCCTCGGTTATTTTTCCGGCAGCGAATTTCCCATTGCTGCTTGCGGGCCCTGTGCCGGGCTTTTCAATGGCGCGCATTGCATCATATAGGAGTTTTGCGGCACTTTCTACCTGTTCGCTTATCCCGCTGTCTTTCATTTCCTTGATTTCCATTACTCTTGAGAGCATACTCGCCCTGAGAAACGGGGTTCTGCCTATGCGCACAACATCCCCTGTGCCCTTTTCATATTTTGCCCTAATGCCGGCTATTTCAAGTTCCTTGCCGAGGTTTTTGATGCGCAGCGCTGAAACTGTTTTAGATGTTTGTATTATCATGTGCCCACCTGCTATTTTCAGGCAGCCAATGTTTTAAAACCCACTTATTTACTCTAAAACCCACTCTATGCCCTGGTTTGCCATTCCCGGCTTCCTGCGGCTGCAAGAAAGACTGGAAAATTAGGGAGGAAAAACAAAAAAATAAGGAAATCAAAAATAAAAAAAAGAAAAGGTTGCCAACTAATGAAGTCAGGCGCTTGTGCGTCGAAGTCACCTAGTCCATTACCCCTTTCGGCGTGACCTTGAAAATGCATTCGCCTTCGGGCATGTTTGGCGAGTCCACAAGCCTTGCAATCCTCTTCTCCTCCTTGCCTTTCCTCAAATATAGCCTGTACGTCGCAGCATGCGCAAGCACGTGCCCTCCTATTGGCACAGTAGGGTCGCCAAAGAGAATCCCTGGATTGTCCATGACCTGGTTTGTTATGAATACCGCGATGTTGTGCGAGTCTGCGAGTTTCTGGAGCACATGGATATGGTGGTTGAGCTTCTGCTGGCGCTCGCCAAGCGCGCCCCTGCCGACATAATCAGCCCTGAAATGGCTCGTCATCGAGTCGACGACAATTAATTTTATCCCGAATTGCTTGATTACTTCCTCGGCCTTGTCCGCAAGTATCATCTGGTGGTCTGAATTGACCGCCTTTGCGACGTGAATGTTCTTCAGGATGCTGTCCGGGTCCAATCCTTTCGCCTCGGCGAGCTGTTTTATCCTCTCAGGCCGAAACGTGGACTCTGTGTCTATGAAAAGCACTCCCCCCCCAAGCCCGCCCTGCTCTTTTGGAAGCTGGACATTCACTGAAAGCTGAAACCCCAGCTGGGATTTTCCCGAGGAGAACTTGCCGTACGCCTCTGTAATCGACATTGTCTCAACCCCGCCGCCAAGCAGGTTGTCAAGCTCCTTTGAGCCTGTGGTTATCCTGCCGATATTTTTCCTCTTTTCAAGTATCACGTCGGCAGTCTCATAGCCCATCTCAAGCGCGTCGCGGGCAGCGCCGATTGTCTTCTTCGCCGTTTCAACTCCGAGCTCCGCCACTTCGTCAAGCTCGTGGGGGCTTGACGCGGCTATTTTCTCAAGCGAGTCATAGCCGGCTTTCTTAAGCTTTTCAGCCGTTGCCGGCCCCACTCCTGGCAGGTCTTCAAGGACCTTGGCCTTCTTGCCCATCTTGATTTCGAATTCATCAGCGTCTTCGGTAACCACTGGATCATCTCGTTTGTATTTTGCCATTGAACATAACCTCCCATCACTCGCCTATCGCCCTGTTCTTGAAAATCAGCAGCCGCAGCTTGCCGATTTTCATGGTGTAAAACTCGTTTCCCGCCTTGGACACGTTCTTCCAAATAGCGCCCACGTCCTTGTAGACTATTTTGCCGTCCTTGTCCACTTCGGGCTGGACTACCCTAAATTCCGGCCTGTCGCCTGTCTTGTCCTGCACCGGGGCGCCAGGTTCCTGCGCATCCATGCGCACTTCGCTTACCTGCATGCCCGCTTGGGCAACGGAGCCTTCCTGCACGGTTGCGGCGGCAATTTCCTGGTTTGTTTCCAGTGGCATTCCACCTTCGCCACTTGTTTGTTTTTTCATGCAAAACACCTCGTTTTGGTGAAATTTAGTGATACTGCTTTGGCCATGCTTTCTTTATAAGCGGAGGTAGGGGTATATTTCCAGTGCTTCCCTGCCCTGCCATCTGTCCTCTAGTGCTGCAGCACGGAAGGATTAAAAATCAAAACATCCTTAGATTAGTGATAATTCATAGTCAAGCAACTGTTTTCACTAAGCAGAGTTATGGCATTCTTTTTCGCTTCCATGCTTATAGCAGGCATCTGCTTCTCCTCCTATTTCGGCTCCGGATCCGACGGGA
>JAKALW010000120.1 GCA_021823945.1 Microcaldota archaeon | reverse complement strand
TGACGAGGATTTTCTTCTCAACAAAGTCCTCCTCTATGCGCGCGACTTTGGAAAGGCCGACCATCTCGATTTCCTCTGCGACCGCGCGCGCCTTCTTCTCGTCCTTTGCGAATTCGGGCTTGAGGTAGATGTCCATCATTGGCTTCTTTGGCGTGCGCCTGGAGTCCACAAGCTCGATTAGCCTTGGAAGGCCCGTAGGGACCTGCTCCGCGACGCCAGCATAATGGAACGTCCTCATGGTCATCTGCGTGCCTGGCTCGCCGATTGACTGGGCAGCGACAATGCCTGCCGCCTCGCCCGGCTCGATTCTGCTTTTCGGATTGATTGCCATAGAATAACACCCTTGGATTGTCGCTCATGCGCGCCTGTCTTCTGATTTCACCACTTTCTTGGCGTTGTCAAAAACATCATTCAGTTTCATGCCGTGAACAGCAGGCATCTCGCAGTTGGCTACAAGGCGCGATGCGATGCCATAGCCATTGTCCCTGCCTGAAAACCACTTCAAGAACGCGACTGCGCCTGCTGCCGCGCCTCCGGTGGCCACAATGCCTGTTGCGACCTTCATTGATGTCTTCATGATATCACTCAATAAAAAATGGATGCGGGGAAAGGCTCATGCGTCCTGCTCTTCCCTCGGCTGGGTCTCGACGGCTGCGGTCTTGGACTTTGTCTTTATCGGGTCCACGCCGTCGCCGCCGTAGATGTACTGGCACACGACGCCCCTCGAGTCGCGCACTGTCAGGTCCGGGTTCACAACCAGGTCCTGGAGCGCGTTTATCAGCCTGCGCTGCCTGTATCCCGACCGCGCTGTCCTGATGGCTGTGTTGACAAGGGATTCCCTGCCGCCCATCGAGTGGTGGAAGAAATCGCGCGGGTCCAGCCCGAAGCGGAAAGCGCCAAGGACGTACCCCTTTGCCGGGCCGCCAATGTCGCCGCGCTTGAAGTGCGGAAGCGTCCTGCCCTTATAGCCGCGCTTTACCCTCTTCGCGCGGACGGCCTGCTGGCCAAGCATGGCGGACATCTGGATTGCGTTCAGAAGGGACCCCCTTGCGCCGATTTTCGCCATTATGATTGAAGTGTTGTCCATGCCGAAATCCTTTTCGACAAGCGAGCCCGCGCTGTCACGCGCCTTGGAGGAAATCATCATTATCCTGTCCTCAAGGGATTCCTTGAGCGTCCTGCCAGGGGCGCGCTCGAGCGTCTTGTTCTTGTACTGGATGACCGCAGAGTCTATCTCGCGGATTGACTGGGACTGCATGTCGCGCAGCTTCTTTATCGATTCTGGCGAGAGCGAGTAGTTCGCAAGCGACACTGAGAGGCCCTGCATTGTCACGACCTTGACTGCCACGCTCGTGGCGTCGTCGATGAACTTCTTCGCGGCCTCGGCTCCGTGCGAGTGGAATATCTGCTCAAGTATCTCGTTCTCGAAAGCCTTGCTCTCGATAGAGCCCTTGACAAGTATGCCGTCCTTGATTATGATTTCCTCGCCAAGCTTCGAGTGCTTGACATGGACGTTCAGGTCGGATGGCAAAAGCATCGAGAATAGCAGCTTGCCTGAGAAGTTTTTCCCGCGGTCCGGTTTCGGGAGACGCGTGATGCCCGCGATGGACATGAGCTGGCACGCCTCTTCGCGCGTGAACTCTGCGACGTCGCGCGTCATGAAGAAGGCTCCCGATACGTGGTCCTCGCCCGGCTTTATTATTGCCCTGCCGTGGCGCGGCGAGATGATTTGCTCGTGCACTTTCATGAGCTTCTCCGCCTCTACCCTGGCCTCTTCCGACTGGATTACGTGAAGGTTCATTTCGTCGCCGTCAAAGTCGGCGTTGTAAGGGGAGCACACAGCCGGGTTGAGCCTAAGCGTCTTTCCCGGAAGCACCTTCACTGAATGGCACATGATTGAAATCCTGTGCAGGGACGGCTGCCTGTTGAAAAGCACTGTGTCGCCGTCTATGAGCTGGCGCTCGACAACGTATCCCTTGCCAAGCGACTCGAGAATCTCCGGGCGCGTGATGTCCGTCACCTGTATCCTTTTCCCGTCCGGCCGGATTACGTACTCGGACTTGGGGTACTCGCTTGCCGCGACGTATTTCTTCACCTGCTCTATGTTCCAGTCCGTGACTTTCACCGGTATTGTGAGGTCCTCTGCAATGAGCATCGGCACGCCCACCTCGTCAATCGAGATGTTCGGGTCCGGGGAGAGCACTGTCCTTGCGGAGAAATTGACACGCTTTCCCGACAGGTTGTACCTGAACCTGCCCTCCTTGCCTTTCAGCCTCTGGGACAAAGTCTTCAAAGGCCTGCCCGACCTGTGCCTTGCCGGCGGGATGTTGGAGGTCTCGTTGTTGAAATACGTCGTGACGTGGTACTGGACAAGCTCCCACAAATCCTCGATGATGAGCTGCGGCGCGCCCGCGTTGATGTTCTGCTCAAGCCTCTGGTTTATCCTCATTATGTCGACAAGCTTGTGGGTGAGGTCGTCTTCGCTCCTGTCGCCAGTCTCAAGCGTGATTGAGGGCCTGACTGACACGGGCGGGACTATAAGCGCCGTTAGCACCATCCATTCCGGCCTGGCATAGACTGGGTCGAACCCGAGCACCCTCAGGTCGCTGTTGGGTATCTCCTCGAGCCATTTGCGCACGTCTGTCGGAAGCATCTGCTCCCACTCGAGTTTCTTTTCCTTTTTCTTCGCGTCGGCATTGCCGGACTTGTCGACAAGCAGGTAGAATGACGTGGGCTTCAAAAGCCTGACGCCGTAGTTGATAGCGTTGCAGTGCGGGCACTTTGTCACTTTCTTCTCGCGCGCCTTGCCCTCTTCCTCGCCTTCCTCGCTCTCGATTGCCTGGGCGAGCTCGCCTATGCCGCGTTCGGACATGAGGAGCCTCTTGCAACCGTGGCACGTGGATTTCAGGAGGAGAAGTATGTGCTTTGCGAATTCCGGGTGGATTACTGGCCTGACAAGCTCTATGTGGCCTGAGTGCCCGGGGCAGCTTTTTATCTTGCCGCCGCACGTCCTGCATTTCAAGCCGGGGTCAATGACGCCCATCCTCGGGTCGACCAAGCCTCCGTCAATCGGGTAGGAATCGTCGTCGTACGTGTCCGGGACTGTCAGCTTCGCGGCCGACATCTTCCTTATCATCTCCGGCGAAAAGAGGGAGAATTTTATGTGATCGACTTTTTTGGAAATTATCATTTAAACCACCAATTTTTCTATAAGGGAAGCGTCAGGACTTGTCGCGCAGCATCAGCCTTGGGAATATCCCGATGGACTTTATCTCGTCAAGCAGGAGCTTGAATGCGTACGATATCTCGACGTAATGCAGGTCGGGGTTGTCGTTTAGCATGCACTGGTCCTTGTTCTTGACGTGGTCGTGGAACGCGACCTCGCCGGTCTTTGCGTCGACTAGCACTGCTGTCTTGTCCGACTCCTCAAGCATCCTCTCGCGAAGCAGCATGCTCGCGCCGTAGCCTATGAGGCAGTCCCTCTCCATCTCGCCGAACCTCAGGCCTCCTTCCCTCGCCCTGCCCTCCGTGGGCTGGTGCGTGAGAAGCTGGACCGGGCCCCTGGACCTCATGTGTATCTTGTTGGACACCAAGTGGTGGAGCTTCTGGTAGTAGATTACGCCGACGTAAATCCTGCTTTTTATCTTCATGCCGGTCGCGCCGTCGTAAAGGTATTCCTCGCCGTATTCCTGGAAACCGTACTGCTTGAGCGTGCTGATGAACTCGCCTTCCTTGTCACCCTTGAATGCGGACGCGTCCGCGAGCTTGCCAGAGTAGCATGCGGACTTGCCGCCAAGCATCTCAAGAAGGTGGCCCGCAGTCATCCTCGAGGGTATGGCGTGCGGGTTGATAATCAGGTCAGGCACTATGCCGTTCTCGGTGAATGGCATGTCTTCCTGTGACAGGAGCAACCCGATGACGCCCTTTTGCCCGTGCCTGGACGCGAACTTGTCGCCAATCTCCGGGACTTTCATCGAGCGTATCCTGATTTTTGCGAGCTTGTGGCCCGACAGGCTGTCTGTCACAAGGACGGAGTCGACCGTGCCGCTCTCGCCGCTTTTCATTGACAGCGAGTTCTCGCGCTTCTTTTCCTCGTTGATGCCGAAGACCGACACTTCCTCAAGGAAACGGGGCGGGGATGTCTTGCCCACAAGCACGTCTTTGCTGTCAACGACAGCCTCTGAGAATATGATTCCGTCCTCGCCGAGGTGGCGGTACGCCTTCTCCTCCCTGTAGCCGGAGGTCGCAGGC
>JAKALW010000119.1 GCA_021823945.1 Microcaldota archaeon | reverse complement strand
CATCATAGACAGGCACATACTCGAGGAACTGTCACTCAATTCTAGGATGCTTGCCACCAAGCTCGCCAAAAAAACCAGGCTGTCAAAGCAGGCGCTCCAGTACAGGATGCAAAGGATGGAATCCGGGGGCGTGGTCAACGCTTACATAACCTACGTTGACTGGGCAAAACTCGGCTTCATCAGGTGCCAGATGATAATCAAGCACACGCCGATTAGCGACGCGAGCTATGCGAAAATCATGGAAAAGTGCCGGGCAGAGGACGCTGTCCATATAACCAGGTGCGACGGGGAATGGAACATGCTTGTCGGCTACCTGGCCAGGACGCACAGGGAGATTTATGAAAAATCCAACAGGATACGCCAGGCATTCGGCGCGCACATGCTGCACTGGCGCACTGCCACCATCGTCGACGTATCAGTCAAGTCCATGCCAAGCTATTTCAACGAAAAGGATTCTGGCATGCTAATAGGCACGCTTGGCAAGGACGGCGCGGTGTACAATGCCGACGAGAAGGACATACTCATACTGAAAGCCCTTGCAACAGACGCGCGCGCGCCATACGCCAAGCTCGCGGCCGCGACAAAGCTGCCGCCCGAAACAGTCAGGTTCAGGATGAAAAGGCTCGAAAAGGAAAAAGTAATCGTGTCATACGGGGTCAGCATCAACCCCGAGCTTGAAGGCTTCAACCACTTCATGGTGCTTGTCAGGTTCTCAAACCCCGACAACAAAAAAATAGACGAGCTCATCAGGTTCGTGCTGGCAATCCCGAAAACCAGGAGGGTCGCGCGCCTAGTTTCCACAGTGGACCTGATGTACGAGGTCAGGGCCAAAGACGAGAAGGAAATCAGGGCAATCAAGGACTCGGTTGACGCGAAGTTCGAGGGCATAATCCAGGCCCAAAACGTCCTGAGGATGTACGGAGAGAACCTCTTCGCATTCTTCCCGCCGCTTCAAAATAGCCGGAAAAAACAGGGCAAACCCAAGTGAGAAACAATGGCAAAGGCGACAATTTTCACGAAGGGCTACTGGCCGTTGCCGCGCTTCACTGATATCTACTTTTCAGGCAGGTGGCGCCCCGCAGGCGGGAAAAAAATAAACGAGAAGATGTCAGGGCTTCCGCTTTCCTCAAACCCGACGGGGCTTGTCATACTCGAGGCGAAGATTGGCAAGGCGCTGTCAAAAAAAATCTATCTCCAATCGGGCGGGAAAAAAATCCTGCTTTCCAGGTGGTTTGGCGGGCTGTACAGCAATGCGGACACGCGAAGCCCGCGCCAGGTCATGGAATACTACGACGCAATAGCCTCAAGATACGAGTTCAACACCGAGCCAGAACGTGAAAAGCAGCTTGAGACAATAGCAATCCATGCCAAGAGCAGCCTGCCCGCCCATGCAAAAATACTCGACGCTAGCGCTGGCAGGTGCCTGTTTGCAAAAGTGGCAGGGAAGCATGGCATGGATGTCACGAGCATGGACATTTCAAGGAACATGCTTGGGATTGGAAAGGATACAGACCCCAAAGCTGGGAATGCGGGCACCAAAACTATGTATGCAGGCGCAAAAAGCAGGAATTATGGCTCCAAAGTACAAGGCTCGATAATGTCGCCGCCTTTCAGCGAGGGCGAGTTTGACTGCGTTGTGCACTTGTTCTCAAACCTTCTCTCCTACGACAGGAAGGCATTCCCGAAATTCCATAAAATCCTCAAGCATGGCGGAATCCTGGTTTACCTGCCTGTGAAAAGCCCGGGGGAGCAGTGGCTGCTAAACTGGCGCGAAAAAACAATGGCCAGGCTGGCGGCATGCGGGTTTGAGAAAATAGAGAAAATATCCTTGCCAAGCATTGGAAAGAAAAAAAGCGTGCTGACATTCATCCAGGCAAGGAAAAAATAGCGCATTGGGGGCGCATGCCGGCCCAAAGCCTACCTGACCTCAAGCGACCCGCAGGCCACATTATCTATTGACACTGGCACAAGCGCCACTGCCGCAGGGGCAGTGTATTGGCAGAAGATGTTTATCGAGCCGGTGGTGCTTTCGCCTACAAGCCCGCCCGGGCTGCCAAGTTGCTGGGTGTATGAGGCGCCCCAGCAGTCCCATTTCAATACGCTTGTGGAGTTGAAGCCGGTGTATGTAACAGCCCCGTCAAACCTGTTGTTTGCAAAATCCTTTTTGGTCGTATTGACAGAGCAGGATTTGGGAAGTGCAGACCTTGGCACGACATGGACAGATGCGCGCGCACGCTCCTTTGAGTCAACATAAAGCACTGCATAATAGTCGCCCGCGCTTGCGAACTGGCAGGATGTTGTCTTTTCCACAACCCCGCCTTCAACCTGCTTTTGGTCGCTTCCGCAGTCCAAAACCACATTCGCGCCCATGGGCGTGGAAGCGGTTATGTCAAAAACCGCACTGTCGCCTGCAAGAATTGTCGACGATTGCACTCTTAGGGTGCAAGTTGAAACAGCCGGGTTTTGCTATGGCGTGGGGCTTGAGCCGGAATTGAAGCTCGCAGAGCCGCATCTTGAGCCATCGAGGAAGGCAGACACTACGGAGCCTGAACTGAGCCTCTCGCAAAGGAACAGGTTGCTCCCCTTGTCAACGCCAAGGCTCCCGTCCGGGCACTGGACATTGACCAAGCCCGAAACCGGGTCCTTGAAATTGACCTTGATTAGATATACATCGGAAGACGAGAGCTGGAACCCGACATCGCATGCCAAGCCAGATTGGGAAGGCGAGTTGTTTTGCCCCTGCGGATTGTTGTCAATAACGGGCACCTGGTCGCCGCCTGCCGTGACATTGCCGCCAATTCCGCCCGTGTTTCCCTGCTGGTTCCCTGCGGGCGCCGACGGCGCGGAGCCATTGGAATTTGACACAGGCTGCTCTGACGCGCAACCCGCAAAAAGCAGGGCAAGCGCGAGCAGAGACAAGACAAACAATGAAAAGCGTTTATTCATCCAAACCACCAAAACGGAGCTATTGCAGGAGATAATGCACAAGCCTGAATTTAAACGTGCAGGATATGGCCCTGGGAAAAAGCGGTATAATGCCAAATTTGGTTTTTCATTCTTGAAGCTTGGCGATTGTTCAATTGGCCTGTTCGCGCGGGAAAAAAGAAAAGAAAGGGTAAAAATTGAAAAAATGCCAAGGGGGCAGGGATGCCCAGTTTGCCTATAAGTCCCTTTCGGGCGGCGCCTTCTCATTCTCGACTTTTGCCGCGCACACAGTACAGTATGTGTGCGTATAGCCTGCTAAATCAAGCTTTTGCACCCTGTCTTTGTAGTTTATGTCGTTTTTGCACTTCTCGCATGTGAACGTAACCATGCTGGCCACCTCAAAAAAATGCCGTGTTCCAGTTATTGAAAGGAATAATTTAAAATACAACATAACAGCTGCAAGGGCGCACTGCCCCGGTTGGAGCTGACTTGCGCATTCAGCTCATTCGGATATATTCTTGACAAGCCGAATCTCATTCCAGTCTATTCGAGTCAAGCTGCAATTCATTCCACTCGATTCGAGTCAAGCTGCAATTCATTCCACTCGATTCGAGTCAAGCTACAATTCATTCCACTCGATTCGAGTCAAGCTGCAATTCATTCCACTCGATTCGAGTCAAGCTGCAATTCATTCCACTCGATTCGAGTCAAGCTGCAATTCATTCCACTCGATTCGAGTCAAGCCCTAACTTACTCAGGCTTTTTCAGATCAAGCCTCAATTCCTCCCACCGGACTTTCTTTTTCTCAATGCAATCCCTAAGCGTCCTTTCCGCGTGGTTGAGGCCTGCCTTGCCAGTCTTTACCTCAAGGAAAACTATTTCCTCTATTTCCTTCCCGTCCATTCCCTTGAAAATCACAAAATCTATTGGCTTGCCGATAAATCTCGCCTCTGTTGGCGAATAATTGAACCCGGGGAGGTAAGGCGCGAGCTGCTCGGAAAACTGCCCGCCAAGAACAGCCCTCGACTTTTTTATCGCGTCCTCGCGCAAAAGCGGGGCCTTTTCTCGTGCCCAGACTATGTCCGAGTATTTCATGCCGATGGCAAAACCGATAATAATGAGAATGAATGACAAAATAATTGGAAATAGCATGGACAAATCCATTGTTTCACCGCAATAATGGTGATTCCCCGGGAATTTAAAGCATGGGCAGGCTGGAAAACTGCCATTGGCGGGAACTATGGCAAGACAAAAGGCAACTCGCATGGGGTTAAAAACAATATTCGCGACCTCGTCGCCGCAAAGGAAAAGCATTTGCGCGCGCCACGGGATTGGATGCGC
>JAKALW010000118.1 GCA_021823945.1 Microcaldota archaeon | reverse complement strand
TTCGCGGCGGTCGAAAGCATAATGCTCAAGCACAACGGGAAGGTCCGCGTAAAAAGCAGGAGAGGGAAGGGCAGCACGTTCACGCTCATAATACCATTGCGAGGCGATAAACCATGAAAAAAATACTAATAGTAGAGGACGAGCCGGACGTGGCAAAGACCATGTCTTTTATAGTCGAAAATGCCGGGTTCAAAACAGAAATAACCTTCAAACCAAGGGAAGCGGTAGGGAAGGCAGGGGAATACAGGATGATTCTCCTTGACCTGATGATGCCCGACATGGACGGATATGAATTCCTCGAGATATTGAATAGGAACAGGATAAAAACGCCTGTTATCGTGGTGACTGCCGTGGGTCTGCCGTCGGAAGTCGAGCAAGACATCAAGGCAAAATTCCCGGGCACGGGCTTTGTGTCAAAGATAGACATAGGAGATGGGCTGGTGCCGGAAATAAAAAAGTTCCTGAAGGAAGATATCACATAGGAGGCAGGGAAACGCACATTGCCCCCGCAGGTGTTTTGATTTTGGCTGTTGAAGAGAGATATCCGGGAATTTTCATAGTGGAGGGCAAGCTCGCGACAAGGAACATCAGCCCCGGCACCCGCGTTTACGGCGAGAAAATTGTAAGGCTCGAGAGCGGGGAATACAGGATTTGGGATTTGTTCCGCTCAAAGCTTGCAGGCGCGCTCAAAAAAGGCCTCAGGGGCCTTGAAATAGTGCCAGGCGCAAAGGTACTTTACCTTGGCGCGGCGACTGGCACCACGCCTTCGCATGTGTCAGACATAATAGGCGAGGAAGGCGAGCTGTATTGCGTGGAGTTCGCCCAAAGGTCCATGCGCGAGCTGATAGCCGTGTGCGAGAAGAGGCCCAACATGTTCCCGATACACGCGGACGCCAACAACCCTGAAGAATACAAGGATGTTGGCGAGGTGGACGTCGTGTACATGGACGTGTCCCAGCCCAACCAGTCCGAAATACTCATCAAGAACTGCTATGCGTTCCTCAAGAAGGGAGGGATTGCGTACCTGTGCGTCAAATCGCAAAGCATAGACGTCACATTGCCGCCAAGGCAGGTTTTCGAAATCGTGAAAAAGCAGCTTGCCAGGGATTTTACCGTGGAGCAGGAATACGAGCTGGCGCCTTACGACCTTGACCACCTGTTTTTGGCATTGAGAAGGAAGGATTGACAGCTTACTCCGAAAGTCTTCTAATCCGCCTTAGTGGAAACTATGAGAAAAAAAGCCTAAAAAACACATCACAAAAAAAGAACTGGAAAAAATAAAAGAAAAAAAATCGGATAAGGAAAAGAAAAAATCCTTACCTTGAGCTCCTTGCCATGCGCTCCGTCTCGTCCCTCTTCTTTATCGAGTACGAGTTGGCCGTGTCGCCCTTGGCTGCCATCTCAATCTCGTTCGCGAGCGCCTCGGCAAGCGTCCTTTTGTTGCCGAAAGCGCCCATGATTGCGGCGAGCGTCAGGTTCCTAAGCGCCATGTCAAGCCTGCGCTGGGCAGAAACGTCCACAGCTACCTGGTATGACACGCCGCCGAAAGAGACTCTTGTGAAGTCCTCCCTTGGCGCGGAGTTCTGGACAGCGTCGACTAGGACCTGGACTGGGTTCTTCTTCGTCCTCTCGGCGACCATGACGAGGGCCTCCTCGACAATCTTCAGGGCCTTCGCCTTCTTGCCAGAGAGCTTGCCGTGGGTCCTTATGACCTTGCCCGACGTCTTCTCGCCTGTGCCGCCCCTCATGAGCTTGTTGACAAGCCTCTCAACGAGGTTGACGTTCCTCTTCTCATGCGGCTTTTTCGCGTGCCTGCCGAAAGAATGGGGCACAACGACTGAGCCAAAGCTGATTTGGGTCTTGAGGCTCGGGTCAGTGACCACGACGCCCTCAACTTCGAACTTGTTGAATAGTTTTTCCATGCAAATAACCTCTCAATCAGGAAGCTAAACTTATCTTTTGGGCTTCTCCTTCTTCTTTTGCACAAGCATCTGCAGGTCAACGCCGTTTACCTTGACGACTTTGTACCTGACGCCGGGGATTGAACCCATCTGCCCGCGCTGCGAGCCGCCAAGGCCGTCTATTTCGACCTCGTCGTGCTCGTCAATGTAGTTGATTGCGCCGCTCCTTGGGGCGAATGCCGTCACTACCTTGCCGTTTTTTATAAGCTGTACCTTCACGCACTTTATCAGCCCGGAGTGGGGTTGCTTCTGCTCAAGCGCCTTCTTTTCCATGACAATGCCGCGGCCTGCCGGCGCGCCCTCGAGCGGGTCAAACTTGTCCTTCAGCTTGAGTTTCCTCCTTTTCCATGGCTTTTTGAGCCAGCGCTGCTTTTGCCTGCGCCTTTCAATGTCACGTCCTGCAAATTCGCCGTTTCCCATAATTCTCCCTCTTGTAAATCATGTTCTTTTGTGCTTGGCTGCTATTGCGCAGGAGTGCCATTTCTTTCCGGCATCTCTTTGCCCTCGCGGGCAAGTCTGCCATCCTGCGAGGATGGCATCTCCTGCTTGGAAACAATCCGAAGGTCGCAGCCGTACCTCCTCATCAATAAAGACCGGTTGAGCTTTATCCTCTCGCCGCTTTTCCCGATGGACGCGCCCCTGTCTTTCTCGTCCACGGTGACGTAAGCCACGCGGGCGTTCATCTTCTCGTGCACGTTTATGCCGGTGACCTGGACGTTTGAGAACATGTTCTTTATGAACTGCTCTATCGAGTCCGCGTCCTCTACGACAAACACGCTCTTGCCGAACGCCGTGCGCGCCCGGTTTATCGACGCGCCCTTCTTCCCAATCGCCTTGCCCAGGTCGCCCTGCTTGACAACGAACACGAAAGCGTTCGGGTCAATGAGGCAGTCGAGGGCTATGGCGCTTGTCATCTGCTCGAAGAGCGACATGCACTTGAGATGATCGCTTGTGAGTTCAACCATTCATTTACCCTTTATGCTGAATCCTGCTTGGCAAACGACAACAGGTCGGAGTTCCCGACATTCAATATAGCCATTGCCGACACCAGGTACGGCACGCCGCAAATCGAGCCGAGTTCCTTTGACGGGCCGGGAAATTCGATGACCGGTATGCCTGATACCTTAGCATAGCTTTTCACGTCAAGCGAGATTTTTTTCGGCGCCGAACTCGATACCACGATTACCTTCGCATTGCCGTTCAATGCGCAGGATACCGCCTGCCTGCTGCCAAAAATAACCTTGCCGGACTCGACGCTCATCCTGATGGATTTAGACAAGTCTGCCATTTTTTTCAACCTCTTATTTTAATTACCATGAAAACCGCGCGCAATCTATGAGATAGTGCATGCGTGGTTCCTTTCCAAATCCAACAATCCTTTGCTTCCGGGTTCCACTCCTCGGCGGCAGGGATATTTCCCACCCGCACTAAAGGGGGCCATTTACAGCCCAAGATTCCCCCAAAAAGCGCTCTATTTTGCTGGAGACTTTCTTTACTGCAGGTTCTATTAGGGAAAAGGCGTTTAAAAGCCTTGCTCCCCTTGAGAAACCTCACTTCAGCCGCATTTTCAGCCGCACAGTGCCTGTCCCGACCGGGACAATCTGCCCGACTATGATGTTCTCCGTGACGCCGATGAGCCTGTCCTCCTCGCCGTGGATTGAGGCGTTTATGAGGTGCTTCATGGTCTCCTCGAACGCGGCGCGCGCGAGCACGCCGGCTTTCTGGCCCGATAGGCCGTGGCGGCCGACCGACTTTATCCCGCCGTCCATGCACATGGCGTCCGCAAGGAGCATCAGGTGGCGCGAGTCCACGGACAGATTCTGCGAATCAAGAACCGACTTGAGCTCGTTCACAAGCGCGTTCCTGCCGGCCTCGACCCCGAACACGCGCTCGATTTCGCGCACGTCGTTCGTGTATGTCCTTTTCGAGTCGACCTTCTCGTGCTTTATCACGCCCGCCAGGTTCGTGCCCCCCGTCCTTATGAAGAACGAGCCGTCATGCGATTTCAATACCATTGCCTTGGTGATGTTCTCTATGCCTTTTATGTGGATTGTGCGAATCTTCTCGGTAAGGCGCCTTATGAGCTTGAGTTCCATTTTCTTCTTGGGCTCCTCAGCCGGCTTTTCGTCGGCAGCCTTGAGCGCAGGCGGCTTGCCCTCAAGCTTGTCGGCCGTTTCCTTTTTCTTCGCAGCCACTTCCTTTGCGGTGAGCTTCGGCTTGATTGTGATGACATTGCCGCGAGACTCAACAGTGCCGAAATTCGCCTCTTTCACGCGTTTTTTGACCTCTTCAGCGTCGGCGCCGCGGGCTTTCAGCT
>JAKALW010000117.1 GCA_021823945.1 Microcaldota archaeon | reverse complement strand
GCAATCTTCATTGATAAAACCCTAAAAGTCTATTGCATTTTCTCAAAATAGGAAGAATACCAGGATATTGTTTCCATAAGACCCTCGTCAATTCCATACTGGGCTTTCCATCCAAGGATTTTTTGCGCCTTTTTAGACGAAAGATGCTGATCGCGTATTTCACCGCTTGCATTGTTTAGTATTTTTGGCGCTATAGATTTGCCCATCATGCGCGATATTCTGGAAACCATCTCCAAGGTGTCCATCTGTAATTCATTAGTGAAATTAAAAGCCTCTCCCATTATGCTTTTATTATATTTTTCAGCGAGTGTGAGGTATGCAGATACGGCGTCCTTTACATAAATATAATCCCGGATGAACTTTCCGTCGGTCCTTATTTCTGGAGCGGCATTTTGGTAAAGCGACCTTATGGTCCCTGGAACAATCCTGTTAAAATTCAGGTCTCCACCCCCAAAAAAATTGCCGCATCTGGAAATTGTGATTGGCATTGAATAAGTCTTTGCATAAGCCTGTGAAATAAGGTCAGCACAGCTCTTTGAAACATCATACGGATGAGAGCCATGAAGAGACATTTCCTCAGTATAGGGCAGTTTTACCTGTTCCCCGTAAGCTTTGTCGGAAGATGCGACGACTATCTGCTCTAGTGAATGATCATGCCTTCTTGCAGCCTCTAAAAGATTCCATGTTCCTTCAATGTTAGCTTTAAAAGTGTGAATAGGTGACCTATTTGCTGTTTGAACAATTGTTTGTGCTCCGAGATGGAAAAGTGTTTGTGGCTCGTACTCGTTAATTGTCCTCTCAAGTAGGAAAATGTCCTCCAAGTTGCCAGATACAATATTAACTTTTTTCGAAATTCCATCCGAAAAAAATCTTGAGTCAGGAATATAATCCCTGATAAGGCAAACAGGCTTTGCTTTTTTGGCGAGTAAAGTGTCCACAAGCCACGATCCAACAAGTCCGCTTGCGCCGGTAATTAGGACCGTTCGATTTTTCCAGAAATTAGACTCCGTAACCTTATTAGTCATAGACTACACCTTCCAAAAAATCTTGCCGCTGTCCCATAATTTATTGAATTCAGTATAATCCTTATACGAATCCATTGACTTAAACGCTCCTCGGTGCAAGTACGCAGTTATTTTTTGTTCGGTGGCAAGGCCGGGAAATATATCTGATTCGAGCATGTCGCTTTCTTTTATATTTTCTAAGTATTTGAATATGCCAGGTTCAAGAACCATAAAACCGATATTTATCCAATCATTCATCGAAGGCTTTTCTCTAAAACGCTCGACAAGTCCATTCTTATCAATATCAACTACCCCAAATCGAGAAGATGGTTGGATTGCGCTTAATGTGACTAATATATCGCGCGATTTTTTCATATCTGAATGGTATTCGACCAGTTTATCAATGTCAACATTAGCCAAACCGTCACTGTATGTTAAAATAAATGGCCGATTACCAATAAATTTTTGTACTTGCTTAACACGAAATGCTATGCCTGAATCAATTCCCGTATTAACCAAAGTTATTTTGCAGTGAAGATGAGACAGTGTATCACTTTTTATCTCATTATCGCTGATAAAAATACTTTTATTGCCCGAATATTTGACATGTAAAAAATATTTTTCTATCTCTTCATGCAGATAGCCAGTCAGGATATAAAACTCGTCATAACCGTATTTGATAAACCAATTCATGAGATGCTGTATAATAGGGCTTGGACCAACTTTAACCAATGGTTTAGGAGTTACATTAGTAAACTCGCCAAGCCGTGTTCCTCGGCCACCCGCAAGCAAGACAACAGGCATTTTTCCCATACATATCACTTTTTTTATATTTTTAATAGACATATCTATGCCATCTGGAAAATCTTGACATTGTTGTCGGGCGTCTTGTAGACGAGCTTGAATCCCGGCAGGTCCTCGTTGAAGAACGCGTTGTACAGGTTGGAGTCGTAGAACCCGCCCTTGCCAATCCTGTCGTCCCATCCCGATACTGCGGTGCCGTTAACGCCCGGCCAGATTGCCGCCTTCAGGTAATATGGGTGGAACACTATGTAGCCGGACTGCGTTCCCGCCTGCCTGATTATGGCCCTGTTCATGACCAGGTTGCCTTCATCGTCCCGCTTGTCTAGGTAATATGACGTAATGTCAGTCTGCTGGCCGTTTGCAAGCGTGATTCCCTGCGCCAGGCAGTATCGCGGCTGGAGCGTGTACTGTGTCTGCCCGGAAGAGTCCACAGTCCGGACAGCCGCCATTGCAGTGACGCCCGTTATTTTCTGCGAGTCGGAAACTGTGCATGTCTGCCACTGCGACTGGGACGATGGCACGTAGAGTTCCTCCCACATGTCGGCATTTTCGCATTGCGACTGGCCAGGCGATTTCGTCATGTCTGTCTGGTTCATATAATTGCACGCCAGATAATTGAGCGCGCCATACTTGCCGCCAAAGCCATTGTACGACCCGACAAGCTCCACATCGAACAGGGCCGTTTTTGAGCCAAAGGCGTTCATGGTGTCCTTCAGGTCCTGCGGCGTGCCGTGCGTGTACGCATAGGCCGTCCTCTCAATCATGTAATAGGACGACTGGGTGTTCCCTATGACCGCGTTCTTCTCGCCAAAGTAATTTATCCAGTGGCCGTAGTCCCACCATGAAATTACCCTGTCTGTTGAACTGACATTGGCCTTTATCCATTCCATTGAATTTACCCAGTAGTCCGCAATCTTCCCGCATTTGAAGGAAGCGCCAAGGCTCTCATACGCAGTGGCGTTCTTGTAATCGTTCAGGACCGAGACATAGCACAGGTTGGTGTTGAACTGGTTGTTGGTGGAATTCGCGAACGCCGGGTCGAAAACTGCCGAGCACACTGTGGAATCCTTGGTCTGCGCGCATATGTTCTGCAATTTCCCAGTGAATAGCGCCGGGTTGTCCTGGTACCGCGGGGTAAGCGATGTCGAAAGCAAAGCCGCGCCCCATGGAGCAACAGCGAAGAACTGCGCGCCAACCAAAAGAACCATTGCAAGGAAGGCGAATGCCGACAGATATGAGATGTCAGCCTTGAGATCGTAATGCTTGAAAACGCCTTTCGCAAAAAGGATTATCTCCCCCACGAAAAACGCTATTGCAAGCGTGGAGAAAACGCCAAGGTAGCTCATGAATTTCAGCCTGTAAAGCCCGCCAAAGGATGTCGGGAATATCAGGAAGAAGAGCACGAGAAACAAAAAGCCCCATTCAAAGTGCTTCTTGTCAAGCAGGTGCAAAACCGCCCTTGCAAGACCCAGCACTGTTGCGACCACCATGGCGCCAAACACTGCCAGGGTGAGCGTGCTGTCCTTTGAAGGTATGCTTGATGGCAGGCCGAAAATCACATTGACCGCAAGCCCGAATGCCCAAAGGAATATTTTTGCTATTATGTCTAAGGGGGCCGCGAGCAAGCCAAGAAGGCCTGAAGTGTCCATGCCCACAAACCCGAACTCGCTCTGATATGATGCCGGAGCGGCGCCCTGTTCCGCGATTGTCCTGTACACCGCGTCATAGACAAGTATGCCTGAAAGCTGGCTTTTGACGCCGCCTAAAATGATTGTGCCTGCCGGGGTGAACGCCAAAAGCACAAACACCACAACAAGCCCGCCTGCGGCGTAATACGTGCGAGTCTCGTTAGTCTTGACATGCCATTTCAGATAATACAGAGTCGCAGCGAAGGCAGTGGCTGCGAACAGCAGGATTGGCGGCGTCAGGTAAGGCTTTGTGCCGAAATAGACGCCCAAAAGCAGGGACGCGATAGCAGAAACAACAGCCACGCACGCACCCGCCTTGAGAAGCATTTCAAAATTGGCTTTCTCCTTTTCAAAATACAGCAAGACAGCGTATGCGCCAATGAAAAGCGCCAGGCCGATGCCAAACACGCTTACCACGTTGGTGGCAAGGACAACAAACACTGTTGCCAATGCAGACAAGCCAAGCAGCTTCAAATCCTTGAATTTAAGCGCAAGTGCGAATGTGGCGAAGAAAAAGAACATGCCAAAGAAACTTGCAGAAACAACCTGAGCCTGGCCGCCGGCGGTAAGCTGGATGTGTATTGGCAGTGCGGCAAGCAGGCCCGCCGCAAGCAGGCCTATTGATTTCCCGTATTCGCGCGACACTAGAAGATAGGCGAAAAACACTGTCAATGCGCCGAATATGGGAGCGTAAAGCCCTCCGACAAGCGCGAAAAGCATGTTGTCATAGGCTGCGCCGTGCATGATTATGTCGTACCACGACGCCCAGAGATGGTGCAAAAGGGGGACAGCCCTGTGGCCTGATTCGAGTATTGGGAACCACACAGTATTGTCCACAAGGGGCACGTG
>JAKALW010000116.1 GCA_021823945.1 Microcaldota archaeon | reverse complement strand
GGGAAACGTAATATGTCCTTGAGAAATCAACTGTGGGCGCGGCGTCGTCGCCCTGCGCTATGAGCGCCTGGCCTGTTGCCTGGGCTTGCGCGCTGTCAGCCTCTATTTCCTGGATTTTGCCAGAATCTGCGGCCTTGACGGTTCCTGAGGAGCCATAGTAGTATGCGCCGTTTGAATCCCGTATTGCCGCGGAATTGCCATCTTCCTGTGCTATCTGGATTTGCCCGCTTGCCTGGTTTAGTGCGTTGGCAATCTTGGCTTCCTGTTCTGTGCCTGAATCAGCAGCCTTTGCTTCCTGCTCAGTGCCGGATGATGCCTGCACACTTGTGCCAGAACCTGCCGATGCTGCCGTGCCCGCGGCTCCGTAGATTATCTGATTGCCGCTTATCCTCAATGTGACAGTTATGTCCTGCTGCACGTTGCGCATGTTCACAAGCGTGGCAGACATATATATCGGGTCTCCCTGCTGGAACTCGGGGTTCAATCTGAGCCCGCCAAGGGTGACATACGGCATTACCATTATTGCCGTGGAGCCGGGCGAACCCGCGCTTATCCCAGTTGAGGATACTGCCGGCATTGCCGCTGCCGCGTTTGATACGAGCATGACAAGCGCCAGAATCGCGAATACGAACCTGAAATCAATGTCAAGATGTTTTAGAAATTCCATTTTCCCACCTTTTTCTGTATTTTTTCAATTTTTTTCCATTTTTTCCGTCATTGTGTGCTCCTTGGGGCTTTGGCGTTATTTATAAGCCTTCGGTTTTGTTTGGCGACATCCGAACAATCATGGTTACGACGTGGAGCTTATTTGCATGTCAAATCGCCCCAAACCCTATTTAGTTATAATATTTCAGGCTCCTACTCATCGCATGAACATCTTCAGACAGGTCGCCGTGTCCGGGTCGGACGGCGGCATATTCAGGAACGAAGAAGCCCTGATGCCAAATTACCTGCCGGACTCTGTCCTTCACCGCCAGAGGGAGATAAGCGAGATAGCCTACGCTCTTAGGAACATTCCCAGGGGCAAGAAGCCCGAGAACATGCTCCTGACTGGGCCGACAGGAACCGGGAAGACCACCTGCGCCCGCCACGTCCTGCGCGAGCTTTCCGACTACACGCAGCGCGCGGTCCCGATTTACGTGAATTGCTGGGAATACTCCACGCGCTTTTCAATACTCAACCTTGTCGTGACAAAGCTTGGCGAAATCCTCCCAAGAAGGGGCATTGCGGTGGACGAGATAGTGGACAGGATATCCCAGATTTGCAAGCTTGAAAACAAAGTCCCCGTCCTTGTCCTTGATGAGATTGACAGGCTCCTGATATCCGCGCACGGCGAGGAAAAGCTCCTCTACGACATTGCGCGCTCAAGCGAGAATTTCGGCGTGAACTTTGGCCTCATAGGCATCACTAACAACGAGTCTTTCCAGTCGCTTCTCGACCCGCGCGTCAAAAGCTCGCTCTCGTTTGTCCATATGAAAATCGACAGGTATTCCCCGGCGCAGTTAAAGGACATCCTGCGCGCCCGCGCCGACATCGCGTTCTCCCCGTCATCCATTGATTCGGAAGTCGTGCCAGTGTGCGCCGCCATGGGCGCCAAGCACGGCGGTGACGCGCGCGTCTCGATAACCGCGCTTTGGAAAGCAGGCAGGCACGCCGAAAAGCGCGGCGCGAGAAAAGTCCTGGTCGAGGACGCACGCTCCGTCGCGTCCGAAGTGCTTGAGGAAATCAAGAAGCAGGACTTCGCGCTCCTGACGGACATTGAAAAGGAAATAGTGAAAATAGTCAGGGACAATGGCGGGAAAATCGAGAGCGGCCCGCTATACGAGAAGCTTGCGAAAAAAGGCATTGAGGACAGGAATGCCAGGAATTACATTTCCAAACTTCTAGCGGGCGAATTCCTCAAAGCCGAGGACGTGCAGAAAAAGCTTGGCAGGACAAGGGAAATCTCAATCGCCTGAAAAATAAGGGAAAAAGAAGAAAATGGAAAGCCGCTACTTCACAAGCTTGAACTTGTAGCCATAGTGTATGAGCCCTTCTTCCCCGTCCTGCTGGATTTTCCTGAATACCACATGCACGCGGGAGCCTATCTTCACATCCGCAGGCTTGCAATCCACTATCTGGGCCGTGAGTTTTGGGCCTTCCTCAAGCTCGACAAGCGCGAGGACATAGGGAATCTCAAGCTCGAAGCCAACAGGCGGCGCTGTGATTTCCGAATACGCGTACACCTTGCCCTTGCCGTTATAGTATAAGGTCTCTATTTTCCCGTGCCTCCTGCATTTCGGGCAGATTTTCCTTGGCGGGAAATAGTTTGTGCTGCAGTTCGTGCACTTGTTGCCTTTCAGCGTGTACCTTTCAGGTATCCTTCTCCATGTGAGTGCCAATCCGGGTCTCATCAAAATCACCAATGATTATTTTTTTGCAATTTTTTTCAAGCCAGCTTGAAGAAAGAATTTCATTCTTTCTTCATAATGTGGACTACGCAGGTGGCGCCGCTCCCGCCCACGTTGTGCGTGAGGCCTATGTTGGCGTTTTTCGCCTGCCTTTCGCCGCCCTGCCCCCTCAGCTGCCATGTGATTTCGACGGCCTGCTTGACGCCAGTGGCGCCCACGGGGTGGCCGCAGCCTTTCAGCCCGCCGGACGTGTTGATTGAAATCTGCGAGTTGAGCGCGGTGAGGCCTTCCATTGTGGCCTTGCCGCCCTCGCCCTTCTTGAAGAACCCGAGGTCCTCAATCGCGAGTATCTCGGCAATAGTGAAGCAGTCGTGGACTTCGGCCACCTGGATGTCCCTTGGGGCAAGCTTCGCCTGCTTGAATGCGCTTTGCGCGGCTATCTCGGTCGCCTTCAGTTTCGTCAGGCTCTCCCTGTCGTGGAGCGCTATAGTGTCGGACGCCTGCGCCGAGGCAATTATCTCGACAGGCTTTTTCGTGAAGCTCAATGCCTTTTCGTATGGCATGAGAACCACAGCAGCAGCGCCATCCGTGATTGGCGAGCAGTCGAATACCTTCAATGGCGATGCTATTGTCTTTGATTTTAGCACATGGTCCACCGTGATTTCATTCTGGTACTGGGCATACTTGTTTTTCGAGGCGTTCTTGTGGTTTTTCACAGCAACGTGAGCCATCATTTCCTCGGTTGTGCCGTAATCGAGCATGTGCCTTTGTGCCATGAACGCGTAAAGCGCCGGGAAAGTCGCGCCCATGAAAAGCTCCCATTCCTGGTCCCCCGCGCCGCCAAGCGCTGTTGCGACCTCGCTTGTCGAGACCTCTGTCATCTTCTCAACGCCGCCCACCACGACCGTGTCGTGCATGCCAGATGCGACAGCCATGAATCCCTGCCGAAGCGCCACACCGCCCGAAGCGCACGCGGCCTCCACCCTTGTGGACGGCACGGGGTTGAGGCCCATGAAGTCAGCTATGAGCGCGCCAATGTGCTCCTGGCCAATCAGCCTGCCCGCCGCCATTGTGCCTATGAACATTCCATCTATCTTGTCGCCCGATATGTTCGCGTCCGTTATTGCGGACGTGCCTGCGTCGATAATCATGTCCCTAAACCCGCGGTTCCAGTCCTCGCCGAACCTGCTCATGCCAGCGCCGACTATTGCAACTCTCCTCATCAATACCACCTGAACAATATGATTTTCCCTGAAATCCCAACGGGCCTCTAAAGGCTCTTGAGTTTCCTCCTGTTCTTCACGTACTTTGCGTAGCTCACGTATTCCTTGTCATTTATGAAATGGTCGAGTTTCACACCCTTTTTCTGCCTCTCCTTGATAAGGTCGGTGACCGTTATGGCGAACGAGTCAGAGCCGGCGCCTGAGCCAAACGACGTCACAAGTATCTTCTCGCCGGGTTTTGCTATGTCAAGGACCGCGCACAACCCAATCGGCGACGCGCCCGAATATGTGTTGCCTATGATTGGCGTTTTCAGGCCCACTTTGAGCTTTTCCGGGTCAATGCCCATTTTCTTCGCGGCCTCGAGCGGGAATTTCCCGTTTGGCTGGTGGAAAACTATGTAGTCATAATCCTTTGCGAGCGTGCCCGTCTTTTCAAACAGGCCCTGCGTGGCGCTCATGACGTGCCTGAAATACGCAGGCTGCCCCGTGAACCTGCCCCCGTGCGTCGGGAACTCTGCGTGCTGGCGCCTCCAGAAGTCTGGCGTGTCGGTAGTGAATGAATACGTGGCGTCTATTGTGGCTATGGATTCCTTTTTCTCCTTGCCTATTACGAATGCCGCAGCGCCTGCCGCAGCTGTGTATTCAAGCGCGTCGCCGGGCCTGCCCTGAGAAGTGTCGGAGCCTACCGCAAGCCCGTACTTTGCCATGCCGCTTGCGACCATTGCCGCGCAAATCTGCATCGAGACCGTGCCGGCCTTGCACGCGAATTCCGTGTCAGCCGCGG
>JAKALW010000115.1 GCA_021823945.1 Microcaldota archaeon | reverse complement strand
CCAGGTTGAAAGCGCCAGAAGCCAGCTTAATTCAAGCATAATTGCTGCAAGCAAGCGGGCAACTGGCGCCTTGAACGCCGCAAATACATCCCAGTCCGAATTCTCTTCGAGCAATGCCGCCTGGGTCCTAGGCGAGGATAACGCAGAATATGCCCAATCGCTCTCGCAGGCAGACGACTATTTCAACAATGCAACTGCACTCAAATCGTTTGCCGATGGCATTGATTCGTCGGAACAGTCCTATGCGGCCAGGAAAATATATGGCTATGAAATGGCTGCAGGCATGTTCGATGCCAGCGCAAGCACATATTCCGGGCTTTACAGCCAGGCGCAGCAGGATACTGCCTCAAAACGCCAGGCAGTCCGGGCTGGGCTTGATGCAGCTTCCGCCCGCAGGGCACAAAAGAAACAGTCGCTTGACATGGTGTCCCTGATGCAGATTGACAATTACCTGTCGCGCGCGGGCAACCTGCTTGCGAATTCCTCGTCTGGAGACCTTTACACGGACCAGGAAAACATTGCAGTGGCTGAAAGTTACGTGTCCCTGGCAACTGACGCACTGAACGGCGCATCGGCAGCCGATTTGGGTTCAAGCCAGGCGCTCAATGCCTCCTTGGGCAAGCTTTCGCGTCTTATTGATTTGGCGGAAACCGATGGCGTTGACGTCTCTTTTGAGAGGGATGCGTATGACTCCCTTGTGTGGGGCCTGAAATCCAACATCTCGCAAAGGATTGAAGAGTACAATGTCTCTTCGGGGTTCGACTTGTCGTATTACCTTGACACGTCCGACTCGCTCTACAAAGGGCTGGTCGCGCGCCTGTCGGAGGAATACGCGCCCCAGACGCAAAGGTATGCCGCAATCAGCGCATTGGCGCAATACATGCCGGGAACCAAAACAAAGGACGACATGAAGGGCATTGGTCAGTATTTCGACAATGCAGGCAACATAATCGTGACCAAGGCCGCAGGCAACATGGAAAACATAAAATCCGCTTTGGACAGGGCGGAGGCTGACTTGCCTTCAGAAGAGCCAAGCGCCATTTCAAGCAGGCTGGTTTCCACGCTCATTTACCCTGCAATAGAGGCCCAGGTTGATTCAGAATCAAATGTCTCAATACTGGCAACAATCCACAACCCCACGCCATTGTCCTCTGATTCAAGCCCCGAAGGCGTCATTGCGCCAATCAAGCCCTTGAAATTTCCAATAACTGAAATATCCATTCCTGAAGGCTCGGACGCTACTGCAGCCACCCTGATATCGCCCACCTATGTCCGCCTGGCATTCCCGGGCTTTGAAGCGCATGGAACAAAACAGGTCACAATGCTGGCAAAAGCAAAACTTGCCACTTCGGCCGCTCCAATAATTCATGAACAGGTATCAAACACGGGAGCCAGATATTCCGCCAAGCTCAAAGTCACGCCTCTTGCGAGCCTAGAAAAGGCAAGGCTTAGCCTGCCAGTGCCTGCGTATTACTCGAACTGCACAATGGCTTTCCAGGGCAGCGATGTCCAGGGTTATGTGTACAATGACGGCAATGGCAATTATTTTGTTTCCGAGTTCGGGCCGCTTGAAAATACGGGCGTTGCAAGCTCCTTGCAGGCAACATGCTCCAACCCAAACCCGTATGTCCTCTCAGAGAAAGGCTCGAACGTGACAATATTCGCAAACCAGCTGAACATGTGGACAGATTACGAGGTGACCGGCGCGCAGTCCGATTTTTCAAATGCGGAGGTGGACATAACCCTGCCAGGTTCAGTGAGCGCCTCGGCTTTCAGGGTGGAACCTGCAAATCCGGAAACCCAGATAACAAGTTCCAAACTCACGGTCGGCTCAGGATTTGCTTTGGCGGCATTGAAACTCCAGGAAATCTCGCCCGGCAAGACATATGCTTTCAGGATATACGGGGTTTCAGGCTCAGCTTCGGATTATGTTGCGTCCTACATAACATTCGCATCTGAAAGGATAAGCCTGCTTGGCATGGCGGGCGATTATTCAAGCCAGCTGCAACACTCCCAAGACCTTTACAATTCAGGGGATTACCTTGGCGCGTATGCGGCAGCCTCCGCTGCTGTGCAATCCGCAGAATCAAATTACAATGCCACTTCTGCGCTTGCGGCAAATTACGAAGCAGCGCGCGGCCAGGCAGCAGTTCTTTTGTCCCGGTCAAAGTCCAGGTATGGGAACCTGTCCGGCATTTTTGATGCCACGGACGCGGCAACCCTTTCCATGATTTCAAGGGCGGATGCGCACCTGTCAGACTCTGAAAAGTCCGCAGCAAGCGGCAATTACGCACAGGCCCTGAAATCCGCCAATCTGGCGCTAGCAGATTTGTCCTCGAACGCCCTCATAGATTTCCAAAACAGCGCCATAGCCAAGGCGACTTCGACAAACCTGAAAAAGCTTTCATCAGACCAGGCAATGCTCGGGCAGTCCTCGGATGCTTATGCCGAAGTATCGGGCATCAGGTCCCAGATAAATGAAATGCTCCGAAATCTTCCTTTCCTGGACGGTTCGGAATTCGATTCGCAGGTGGGCAAGATAGCCGGCCTTGAGGCCCAGGCAACCAACATCTCCTCGGCATTTGTTTCATCAACCCTGCAAAAACAGCTTGGGCTGCTTGACAGCGCAGACGCGGCGCTTGCAAGTTCCGACGCCCCGCTTCTTGCACTTGAAAACTCAACATCTGCACTGTCAAAATCAAAGACTTTCAAGCTGGTTTTTGATGCGAAGAAAAAACGCACCGAATACCTGAGCATTGCAACGCAAATTTCAAAGCAGCGCTCTGGCGCAAAGTCGGGCGCAATATCGCAGGATTCGCTTGCAGCGGCAGCCTCCTCGCTATCAAGCGCGGTTTCCCTGTCCACATCTGTCATAAACGAATCTAACCGGCTGAATTCAACTGCGCATTCCTCTGTTGAATCCGCGTTCTCGTGGTCTGGCAACGCAAGCGCGCTCGCATCAGCGGCCGGGGAGCCTTATGCAACAGCGTCCTCGGCGGCAGTCGACCTCGCGGTCACTGCAAATGAGAAATACGCCAAAGCAGACTACGCAGGCTCGCTTTTGGCGTCTGAAGAATCAATACAAAAATCCCAGAGCCTGATGGCTTCCATACCTGCCAAGAAGGCGCAGGCAGACCTGTTGCCATATGCCGCGATATCATTGCTTGTCCTGGCATGCGTGGCAGCCTACTATGTCTTTGGCAGGGGAAATACGGGCAGCGGCGGGAAAGAAGGCATTGAAGCAGGGGAACCAGGGGTGGATTACGTGGGCCGGCAAAAAACCTCCGGAGCGCGCAAACTTGAAAGGAAAAACTGATTTGGCTGCCAGCGCAGCCATTCAAAAACAAGCGAATGCAATAGATTCCCACTTGTGCCATGTCATTGTTTTATCCCTGGAGTTTCGGGTTATGTTTATTAATATTGTGATTACATATCACCCATAATTAATGTATGGGCATGAATCATGTTCGAGGTGAACCATGTATGCAGTCTAGATATCTTAAGTTTATGCTGTTTGCCATTGTGCTTGCGGGCATGCTGTCCGCGCAGACAGTCCTTGGCAGCCTTTCAAACGCGCTTAGCACATTTTGCTCTTCACTCAAAAACATAGTCCCAATCGCGGCAATGATGATGGTCGTGGGCGCAGGTGTAATATACGCAGCAGGCCAGCTCATGGGTGCTGAGACGAGGGCGCGCGCAAATGTCTGGGCGACATCAATGCTCGTCGGCGCGGTAATCGGCATCATGATAGTCGTCGTGGCACCGCCAATCCTAAGCACATTGCTCGGCAGCGCAGTCACCTGTTAGGCAAAGACGCACTGTTTTTCTTTTTTCTTTCCTTTCTTCTTTTTTGGTTTTTATCCGGGCTAGCGCAGCCGCCTTTTTCCTGCAAAGCATCCGCCCTTCTGGCTGCGCTGGGGGTTTCCCGCGGGCTTTCCCATCATGCTTTTATACTGGCGCGCCAAACAGTTTAATCGGTGATTTCAGATGGCTCGGTTAAGGCATGGCATGTTGGCATTGGCGCTTTATTATGTGGTTTCGCTTTCTTTCCCTGCGGCTCCTGTTCTTGGGAGCCTTTCAGGCGCCCTTAGCACGTTTTGCAATGCATTGAACAGCATAGTCCCAATTGTCGCAATGCTTATGGTTGTTGCAGGCGGAGTCATCTACGCGGGCGGCCAGCTCATGGGCGCTGAAACAAGGGCGCGCGCAAATGTCTGGGCGACATCAATGCTTGTCGGCGCGGTAATCGGCATCATGATAAGGGTCGTGGCTCCGGGAATACTCAGCGTTCTCTACTCTGGCACCTATACGTGCTAGCTTCAGGCGAAATGTGAAAAGCGCTTTAGGCGCTTTCAGTGCGGGCGCCCGTGTGGCGCCCCCTCTTCTTTTTATTATCTTTTCCCCAATCTCTGGCAATGGCAAGATACCAGGATTTCACAGTCATTATCCC